>JAEXXY010000501.1 GCA_023451855.1 Actinomycetes bacterium | reverse complement strand
ATGCGCGCACCCTGGACCAGCTGCGCTGCGACCTGGCCACCCACGCCCTGCTCGGCGGCACCCTGAGTGACCCGGCCTCCGGTGTGCCGGCCGGCAGTGCCGCCGGTGCCACCGTTGTCGCCGTTGTCGCCGGTGCCGCGAGTGTCGCCTCCGGGGCCGACAAGGCCGAGGACGCCTGCGGTGGCGTGGCCTTCACCGGGCAGGCAGCGGCCCGGGTGTGGCTCGTCGTGCCGTTCGAGGTGGCCACCGGCGCCTCCGACGCCGCGTGCGAGGTCCCCGGCCACGGCTGGGTCACCGCCGCCCACGCCCGACAGGTCATGACCCGCCCCGGCTCGGTCTGGGCGACCCTGCCCGTCGACCTGACCACCGGGCATGCGATCACCCGACCCACCAAGAGCTACCGGCCGAGCCGGGCCATGGTCGAGCACGTCCAGGCGCTCGACGGCACCTGCCGCGGGCCCGACTGCCAGGTCCCCGCCACGCGATGCGACCTCGACCACGAGACCCCCTGGCCGGCCGGGCCCACCGCGGTCGACAACCTCGTCACCAAGCACCGGCTGCACCACAACGTCAAGACCGACGGCATCTGGACCTCCCGACCCACCAGCGACGGCTCCGACCGCGCCCTGGAATGGACCACCCTCACCGGCCGCACCTACACGACCCACCCCAGGAACTGGCGCGACGGACTCGACCCGCCGGACCTGTCTGCGCCTGCGGTCGGGGGGCTCGCCGACCCCGTTGACGGCCCCGTTGACGTCGACCTCCCGCCCTTCTGAGAGTCTCGCCGTGGTGTCCATCACTAGGACGTCCTACTAATCCGAACCGGCGAGTAGGATCGCCGCCGTGAGCACGAATGCCGACTTCGACCTGTTCCGGACCAGCGAGGACCACGAGGCGCTGCGAGAGGCGATCCGGGCGATCGCCGAGGACAAGATCGCTCCGTACGCCGCCGCGGTCGACGAGGAGGCGCGCTACCCGCAGGAGGCGCACGACGCCCTCGTCGCGTCCGACTTCTTCGCCCCCCACGTGCCCGAGGAGTACGACGGCGTTGGGGCCGACGCGCTCGCCACGTGCATCGTCATAGAGGAGGTCGCTCGCGTCGACGCATCGGCCTCGCTCATCCCGGCCGTCAACAAGCTCGGCTCGCTGCCGCTGATCCTCGACGGCAGCGACGACCTCAAGCAGCGCTACCTGCCGCCGCTCGCGCAGGGAAGGACGACGTTCTCCTACGGCCTGTCCGAGCGCGAGGCCGGGTCGGACACCGCGTCGATGAAGTGCCGTGCGCGCCAGGACGGCGACGGCTGGGTCCTGAACGGCCAGAAGTCGTGGATCACGAACGCCGGTGTCTCCGAGTACTACACGGTGCTCGCTGTCACCGACCCGGACGGCCCGCGCGGCGGCAACGTCACGGCGTTCGTCGTCGAGAAGTCCGACGAGGGCTTCACGTTCGGTGAGAAGGAGCGCAAGCTCGGCATCAAGGGCAGCCCGACGCGTGAGCTGCACTTCGACAACGTCCGCATCCCGGGCGACCGCGTCGTCGGGCAGGTCGGCGACGGCCTCAAGATCGCGCTGCGCACGCTCGACCACACCCGCGTCACGATCGGCGCGCAGGCCGTCGGCATCGCCCAGGGCGCCCTCGACCAGGCGCTGGCCTACGTCAAGGAGCGCAAGCAGTTCGGCAAGCACATCGCCGACTTCCAGGGCATCCAGTTCATGCTCGCCGACATGGCGATGGAGCTCGAGGCCGCGCGTCAGATGGTCTACGTCGCGGCTGCGAAGAGCGAGCGCGGCGACAAGGACCTCCCCTTCTTCGGGGCCGCCGCCAAGTGCTTCGCCTCCGACGTCGCGATGAAGGTGACGACCGACGCCGTCCAGCTGCTCGGCGGCGCCGGGTACACGCGCGACTTCCCGCTCGAGCGGATGATGCGCGACGCCAAGATCACCCAGATCTACGAGGGCACCAACCAGGTCCAGCGCATCGTCATGGCGCGCCAGCTCCTCAAGGGCTGAGCCCGCGCGTCGCCGACGCCGGAGGGCCTTCGGGTCGTCCGGCGTCTCGGCGTACGTCATCTGCATGACGACACCGTCGCGCCGGTGTGGGATCCTCCGACCAGGTGCATGGGGGGGACCCCGCAAGAAGGTGATCGCGATGCGTGTCCCGCGCTTCCAGCGTCGCTCCGTCAAGACCTCCGGTCTCGACCACCCGACCGACGCGGTACGCCGCCGCCGGCAGGTCCGGGGCGGGCTGGGGGCGGTACTCGCCGCAGCGGCCCTGGCTCTGCAGGGGGGCCTGGCGGTGCTCGCACCGGCCTCGGCGGCCACCCCGCTCAACGTCTTCGTCGGGTACATGGACACGCACTCGGCGGCGTCGAGCTCGAAGCAGCCGAGCCCCTGGCCGTACACCGACCCGTCGAGCTACGTCGGTTCCCCGTGCCCCACCTACCCGAAGAGCACGACGTGCTGGGACGCAGGCGCCGTGCGCCTGGACAACCCGGGCGGCGTCGACATCACGGGCGTGCGCGTCGTGGTGGCGATCGGGTCGAAGACGTACAGCCTGTGGGGCACCTCCCTCACCGTCAAGGCCGGGGGCAGGCTGGTGCTCACCGAGACCGGTGCCCAGAACTCGGCGAACTTCGACGGCTCGGACTTCTCCCCGAACTCCTACAACGGCGGCAGCACCGCCTCGTGCGTCAACTCCGGCGCGGTCCCCGACGTGCGGGTCACGATCGGGACCACGACGACGAGCTACCTCGACTCGGGCCAGG
Source organism: Actinomycetes bacterium (assembly GCA_023451855.1). GTDB lineage: Bacteria > Actinomycetota > Actinomycetes > Actinomycetales > Dermatophilaceae > Monashia. Next base: position 6,698 of record JAEXXY010000501.1, on the reverse strand, counting down.
TCCTCAACGGGGGAGGTGTCGACAGCGGGCACTGCGTCAACGGCTCGTTCGTGTCGGGTCGCATCGACGAGTCGCACCCCTGGGCCCAGATCGGCGTCGCCGCCTCGACCACGCCGTCGGCTCCCCAGGGCCTGACCGCGGTGGCCGGCGACGCGTCGGTGAACCTCTCGTGGAAGGCGCCGGCGAGCGACGGCGGCTCCGCCGTCACCGGCTACAACGTGTACCGCGGCACGAGCCCCGCCGGTGAGGGAACGACCCCGATCGCCACCAACGTCCCGACGACGACCTTCAGTGATGCCGGACGCGTCAACGGGACGACGTACTACTACACCGTCTCCGCCGTGAACGCCGTCGGCGTGTCGACACGGTCGAACGAGGCATCGGCGACGCCGCAGCCCACCCAGCCGACCGCGCCGGGCGCACCGACGGGGCTGACCGCCACGGCCGGCAACGCGTCCGTGGTCCTCTCGTGGACCGCGCCGGCGTCCAACGGCGGGTCGGCCGTGACGGGATACGCGGTCTACCGCGGGTCGACGCCGGGCGGCGAGGGCCCGACACCGATCGCGACGAACGTCACCGGCACCAGCTTCACCGACACCGGTGAGGTCAACGGCACCGCCTACTACTACAAGGTCGCTGCCATCAACGCGGTCGGCACCTCCCCGCAGTCGAACGAGGCGTCGGCGACCCCGCGAGCGACGGTGCCGTCTGCGCCCATCGGGCTCATCGCCTCCGCGGGGGACGGTAGGGTGGCGCTGTCGTGGCAGCTGCCCGCCTCCGACGGAGGCTCCGGGGTCACGGGCTACACCGTGTACCGGGGCACGGCAGCAGGAGCGGAGAGCAGCACTCCCATCGCGACGAACGTCGCCCTGACGAGCCTCACGGACACGGCGGTGACCAACGGGACGGCCTACTTCTACCGGGTGGCCGCCGTCAACGCGGTCGGGACCTCGCCGTCGTCGAACGAGGCGTCGGCGACGCCGCGAGCGACGTCGAGCGCGCCGTCGGCGCCGCAGTCCCTCGCGGCCGTGGGCAGCAGCACGACGGTGACTCTGTCGTGGTCGGCGCCGGCCTCCAACGGTGGGTCGGTCGTCACCGGGTACAACGTCTACCGCGGCACCAGCGCAGGCGCCGAGGCGTCGACGCCGGTGGCCTCCAACGTCGCCGGCACGGGCTTCACCGACACGGGCCTGGCGAACGGCACGACGTACTTCTACCGGGTCGCGGCGGTCAACGCCGTCGGCACCTCGCCGACGTCGAACGAGGCCTCGGCGACGCCGCGGGCCACCGTGGCCGGTGCGCCGACCGCGCTCACGGCCACGGCCGGAAACGCGTCGGTGTCGCTGACCTGGGTGGCTCCCTCCTCCAACGGCGGGTCGGTCGTCACCGGGTACAACGTGTACCGCGGCGCCAGCGCAGGCGCCGAGGCGTCGACGCCGGTGGCCGCCAACGTCGTCGGCACGGGCTTCACCGACACGGGCCTCGCGAACGGGACGACGTATTTCTACCGCGTGGCGGCGGTCAACGGCATCGGGACCTCGCCCTCCTCCAACGAGGCCTCGGCGACGCCACGAGCGCCCGCGCCGGCGGGCTACGTCGGCCGGGTCGCGTCGCTGACGGCATCGACCGCCCGGACGACGAGCACGGTGACGGTCGGGGCCCCCGGGGTGGCTGCCGGGCACACGGTCGTGGTCGCGGCCCTCCTGTCCACGACGAGCGTGACCGCGGCGGTGTCGGTGAAGGACTCGGTCGGCAACACGTACTCGGTGGTGCGTGACGTCAACGACGGGTCGGCCGGGGACCGCGTCGTGACGGCGGTCGCGGTGGGGGCGCGCGCCCTGCCGGCGGGCGCGACGGTGACGGTCACCTACGGGGCGGCCGCGGAGACGCATCTGGCCGTGGACGAGCTGGCGGGTGTCACGGGAGTCGACGTCAGTGCCGGTGCGACCGGGTCGGGGACAGCCGTCAGCTCGGGGTCGGTGACGACGTCGGCCACCGGTGACGAGCTGTTCGCCGTGGCCGGACTGGAGTCGAGCGGCGCGGTGCCGGCCTGGGGGTCCGGCTGGACCGGGCTGCCGACGCTCAGCGTGTCGACCGACCACCTCGCGACCGCCTACCGTGGCGCGCCGACGGCGGGCCCGTACGCGGCGAGCGGCACCGGCGGCGGGCAGTGGATGGCTGCCCTCACCGCCTTCCGCACCGGCTGACGCCCAGACCTGCAGCAGTCGGCGTCCCCTCAGAGCACCTGCGACAGGAACTGCTGCAGACGGGGCGAGTCCGGCTGTCCGAAGATCGCGTCAGGAGAACCGGACTCGACGATCCGGCCCTGGTCCATGAACGCGACCTGGTCGGCGGCCGAGCGGGCGAAGCCCATCTCGTGGGTGACGACGATCATCGTCATCCCCTCCGAGGCGAGGTCGCTCATCACCGCGAGCACGCCCTTGACCAGCTCGGGGTCGAGGGCGGAGGTCGCCTCGTCGAAGAGCATCACCTCGGGGTCCATGGCCAGGGCCCGGGCGATGGCGACGCGCTGCTGCTGGCCGCCGGAGAGGCGTCCCGGGCGGTCGGCTGCCTTGTGCGCCAGGCCGACCCGCTCCAGCTCCGCGAGGGCCCGCTCCGCGGCCTCGGCCCTGTCGAGGCCCTTGAGCTTCGTCAGGGCCAGGGTGATGTTGTCCTGGACCGACTTGTGCGGGAAGAGGTTGAAGTGTTGGAAGACCATCCCGATCCGCTGGCGCAGCCGGTCGGGGTTCTCGCGCAGCACCGACTCGCCGTCGAGCCGGACGTCGCCGGCGTCCGGCTCGAGGAGCCGGTTGACGACCCGCAGCAGCGTGGACTTGCCGGAGCCCGATGGACCGATGACGCACGCCGTGCTGGCGGCCGGCACCGACAGGTCGACACCGCGCAGCACCGGCGTGCCGCCGAACGACACCCGGACGTCGCGGGTCTCGACGCTGACGCCGCGGCGCGCGGACGTGGTCGCGGCCTCGCCGGGTGCGGTGGTCGCGGCGTCGGTGGCTGCGGTGGTCATCGGGTCTCCTGGGTCAGGACGAGGTCGGGACTGGGGTCGCGCTCCGGCTCCGCGCCGACACCGTCGCGGGTGGCCTGCTGGCGACCCTCGCGCAGGCGGGTGTCCACGGCGTTGACGACGTGGGTGAGCGGGACGGTGATGGCGAGGTAGAACACGCCGGCCAGTACGAGCGCCGACTGGTTGCCGGTGTTGGCCGCGGCGTCCTGGCCGATGCGGAACAGGTCGCGCTGGCTGGCGAGCAGCCCGAGGAAGTAGACGAGCGAGGACTCCTTGATCAGCGCGATGAACTGGTTCACCAGCGCCGGAAGCACGCGGCGCACGCCTTGGGGCACGACGACGAGGCGCATCCCCAGGCCGTGGGAGAAGCCGAGCGCCCGCGCCGCGTCGAGCTGGCCCGCCTCGACGCTCTGGATGCCGGAACGGAAGATCTCGCCGATGTAGGCGCCGGCGATGAGCGACAACGCGAGGATCCCGAGCGGGTAGGGGTTGGGCCCCCAGACCTGCAGGCCGACCGGGGCGAGCCCGACACCGACGAGCAGGATCGTCACGGGTGCGGGCAGCCCGCGGAAGACGTCGGTGTAGAGGCGCGCCGGCCAGCGCACCCACCGCCGACGCGACAGGCCTGCCACGGCCAGGCCCATGCCCAGCACCGTGCCGACGAGCCCGGAGCTCAGGGCGAGCAGCAGGGTGTTCGGCAGGCCCACCCGCAGCAGGTCGGGCAGGGCGGCGCGCATGGCCTCCCAGTCGAAGAACGTCTGCCAGAGGTTGTCGAGGATGTCCACGTCAGGCCTCCTCGCGTCCGATGGCGGTGGGTGCGGGGGTCACGTCAGCCGGCCGCAGCGCCGCTGCCGGGCTTGAAGTCGGCCGGGATGGCACGTCCGGGGTAGTACTGCTTCTGCAGCTTCGCCCAGGTGCCGTCCGCGACGACCTCGTCGATGGCCTTGTCGAGCGCCTCGCGCAGCTTGGTGTTCGACGGGGCGACGGCGTAGGCCATGCCGCCCGGGTCGAGCTGCTTGGCCACGGCCTTGACCTTGCCGCCGGACTCCTTAGCCGTCTTCTCGCCGATCTCGGCGGGGGTGATCCACGCGTCGGCGGTGCCGGTGCGCAGCTGGTTGAGCGCGGCGTTGTAGTCGGGCACGCGGACCGGGTTGAGCGACGTGCGGGTGGCGTAGTCGTCCTGCACGGTGCCCTGCACGACGACGACGCGCTTGCCGGGCAGCTGGTCGAACGAGGTGAGCGTGGAGCCCTGGGGCACGTCGAGGCCGAGGAAGCCGAAGTCGTACTTGTTCGTGAAGGCGACGGTCTTCTTGCGGGCCTCGGTGATGCTGATCGAGGAGGAACCGACGTCGAACTTGCCCGTCTTCACCTGTGCCAGAAGGGAGCTGAACTCCGTGCCGACGAACTCGACCTTGAGGCCGAGCTTGCCGGCCACGGCGGTGAGCAGGTCGTTGTCGAATCCGGTGAACTTGCCGTCCTTGAGGTACACGTTCGGGGGAGCGTCGGTCAGTGTGCCGGTCCGCAGGACGCCGGGCTGCTGGAGGCCGTAGGGGTTCTCGGCGGAGGGGCTCCCGCCGGAGGACGAGCCGCCGCAGGCGGTGAGCAGCAGGGCCGCGACGGCGGCGGTGGCGGTGAGTGCGACGGGGCGGGGGCGCCAGGGCATGACAGTTCCTTCGGGGGTGGTGAGGGCCTGCGCGTCGTTGCGGTCAGGAATGGACCCGGAGGCGGGGGAGCCGGACGCCGGGCGCGTCCGATCCCACCTGTCTCAACAGGTTATGACCATCCTAAGCGACGGTTATGAATGCTCTGCACGCACCCCCCGGATCCTGCGATGTGGCAGGTCCGGCCTGCGGGTCGGGTCCACCACGTGGACGTGCCGCAGGGGCGTCGGCTGGGCCCGGTCCCCGACGTCCCTCCACGTCCGCCGAGGACCGGGCGACCTGCGCCATGGCCCCGAAAAGGCCCCTCCCCCCGGCCGGCGCGGTCCGACCGGTTGCCGCGCGGACCCCTGGCCCCGCACGGTCGACCGGCCGTCCGCGGCCGGCCCCGGTCAGGATGCCCTCGGACGGGCGGGGTGCGGCATCCGCCGCCGGATGAGTCGAGGGTCGTCCCGGGATGGAGCAGATGCCCCGAAACGGGTCACCACGCGTCCGTCCCGCCGCTAGCGTGGCGCCCGACCGCGACGTTCGGTCACCGGTCGGCCGGCCGGGTCAGGGGAGGAGCGGTCATGGCGCTGTCCGATGCCGCGGTGCGGGCGCTGCGCCACGCGGACCAGATGATCCGCGAGGCCGAGCGCGGCGACGTGTTCACCGTCTACGACGCGTGCCGCGCCGCCGTGGGTGCGCTGGCCCCGGTCGACGACTTCTACGTCGCGCTGATCCGGGAGCGGGACCGGCGGGTCTCCTACCCGTACCTGTTCAGCAACGGCACCTACGGGGAGGGCGGGACCCTGACCTACGGGCCCGGCGGGGTGGTTGCCTGGGTGCTGGCCTCGCAAAGGCCCTACCGCCACCGTGACGACGGTGGCGCCCTGCTCAACCGGGGGGTGCGCTTCGGCGACGACGACCTGTCAGCGGACGCCGTCGTCGTGCCCATGCTCGGCGATGGCGGCGTCGTCGGCATGCTCGGCGCCCTCTCGGACACCCCGGACTCGCTGGGCGACGAGGTCGTGCGGGCCCTCGAGTGGCTGGCCGGGATCGTGCTCGACCGAGTGCTCGCGGCCACGCCGGAGCGCCGGCTCAACCTGCCCCTGGTCTACCCCGAGCTCGAGGACTCGGGCCGTGCCGGCGTCCTCATGAGCGTCAACCAGACGGCGACGGCGCTGACCGAGATGGCGGCCGACATCGAGGGTGTGCGTCTCCGGCTCGTGCAGGACCCCGCCGATCCGGCCGTCCAGGACAGCCTCGCTGCGCTGGTGCGTCGGTGCTTCGAGGTGCAGGCCTCCCTGGTGACGCGCCTCGGCCACCGGGCCGGCGACGATCCCGAGGCGGGTGACCGCGCCGCCGGGGCCCCCGACCCTCTCGAGGGCCTCTCGCCTCGCGAGCGGGCCGTCGTCGAGCTCGTCACCGGGCCGGACGGGGACCCGGGCAACGCCGGGGTCGCCCGGGCGCTCGGGATCGGCACTGCCACGGTCAAGACCCACATGGCCTCCGTGCTGTCCAAGCTCGGGCTCCAGCACCGCAGCGAGCTGCGCTGGCTCGTCGGACGGGATGCGCCTCCCCGCTGACGCATTTCGCCGAAACGCGGACAGGGCAGGCACCCCGACCTACTCTGGTTCGGAACCCGGCCCGGCAGGCCCGCCATGACGCGGGCCCCAGGATCCCGGAACGGGTGACATGACGCCCCGGCACGACGTCGGGGCGGCGCCCCGGTCCGCCGAGTCCTGTCCGCCGGGGACGCGCCTTCATACCTCACCGGACAGGAACGGGGGACCCACTCGCGTCCGGCCCTGTGCCGGACTTGGGGTGAAGCCGCCATGTGCGACCGGGCATCTTCCGCCCGAACCCGACAGCTCACCTCGCAGGCGTGGGAAGGGAATTCGCCATGCCCGCCATCGCACACACTCCTGCGCGCCGGCCCCGCCGGCCCCGCCGGCTGCGCCGCCTCCGCCCCAGCCTCGGTCTGCTGCTCGCCCCGCTGCTGGCCGTCGGCACGGTCGGCACCGTCGCCGGAC
>JAEXXY010000481.1 GCA_023451855.1 Actinomycetes bacterium | reverse complement strand
CCGACCGGCTGCGTGAGGCCGGCCTCGCCCGGGCCGCCGAGTCGTCGTGGGAGAACGTGGCGCTCGCCCACGAGGCGCTCTACCGGTCGGCGACGCGCACCCCGTACGAGGCCGGCCCGGGACGGCGCCCCCTCGAGGTCGTCGTCGTCGCGTACGGCCAGCCCGGGCTGCTTGGTGGCGCGCTCGAGCCGCTCGCCGGCCGGCGTGTCACCGTGGTCGACAACTCGTCCTCGCCGGCCGTGCGCGCGGTCGCGGACCGTCACGGCGCGCGCTACGTCGACCCCGGTCGCAACGGCGGTTTCGCCGCCGGCGTCAACGAGGGTCTGCGCCGGGTCGCCCCCGACGCCGACGTCCTGCTCGTCAACCCCGACGCGGTCGTCGAACCGGCCGACGTCGACCGGCTCGTCGCTGCGCTCGCGGCCGACACCGGCCTGGCGAGCGTCGGTCCGGCGCAGGTCGACCCCCAGGGCCACACCGCGCGCGTCACCTGGCCGTTCCCGTCGCCGGTCGGCACGTGGCTCGACGCCGTCGGGCTCGGCCGGTGGCGCCGCGACCGGTACGTCATCGGCTCGGTGCTGCTCCTGCGGCGCGAGGCCATCGACCACGTCGGCCCCTTCGACGAGGACCGCTTCTTCCTCTACGGGGAGGAGACCGACTGGGCCGCGCGGGCCGTGCGGCTCGGCTGGCGTCACGCCCTGGTGCCGGACGCGCACGCAGTCCACGTCGGCGCCGCGACGAGCACCGACGCCGCGCGCCGCGAAGGACACGTGCAGGCCGCCCAGGAGCTGTTCCTGCGCAAGCACCACGGCGCGCTCGGGTGGCAGGTCAGCCGCGTCGGTCAGGTGCTCGGCTCCGGGGTGCGCGCGATCGTGCTGCCGGGGGAGCGGGGCGTCGCCGCCCGTCGGCGCCTGCGTGCCAACCTCTCCGGGCCGGTTCGCAGCGAGCGAAGGCCGGCGGACTCGGTGGCGGGCAGCGCTGTGGGAGAGGGGATCTGACGTGCCGAAGGTGGGCGGCGCCGTCGACGGACGCGGCTGGGCGCGGGTGCGCACGGCCGGTCTCGTCGTCCTGGCCGGTGCCCTCCTGCTCGTCGTGGGGCGTTTTGCGGCGACGACGCCGGAGGCAGCGGTCGTCCTGGCCGTGGCCGTGCTGGCCACCGGTGTCACGGCCGTGCAGCCCGGGCTCATCCCGCTCGCCGTGCTCCCCGTGCTCTTCGCGGTGCTGCGCGTCGGCAGCCAGGGCGTCGACCTCTCGCTGTCGGACTTCGCTCTCGCGGCCGCGTGCCTGCCCGCGCTGCTGCTCGCCCGCCGCCCGTTCTCGCCCGGGATGCGCGCGGTCCTTTGGGCCTCGGCCGCCTACCAGTTCGCCACGCTCGTCACCGTCGTCAACAACCCGTACGCGGCCAACGCCGTCGAGTGGGCGCACGCGTGGATGACGGTCTCGGGCAGCCTTCTCGTCGGGTGGGCCGTCGGCGCCAACGGGCACGCCCGCACGGGGGTGCGGCTCGTCGTCGCCACGATCTCGTTCCTGGCGGTCGTCACCGTCGTCGAGGGCGGCCTGCAGGTCCTCCGCGGCGACCTGTCGCCGGTCTACATCACCTTTCCCTACCCGATGCACAAGAACTTCGTCGGCACCGTCTGCTCGTTCGGTGCGACGATCCTCTACGCGCGTCCGGCGTGGGCCGGCATCGGTCGGCGCCTGCGCTGGCTGCTGCTCGCCCTCATGGTCACGGCGATGTTCCTGACCCAGTCACGCCAGGCCGTCATCGGGTTCGTCGCTGCCGTCTTCGTCCTCGTCCTGCGGGGCCGGTCCGAGCACCGCCGGAGCAAGCTCGTGCTGCTCGTCATCGCGCCGGCCGTCCTGTTCGTCACCAACCTCGTGCAGGACCAGATCACGTCCGGCAACCAGTTCAACTCGGTGTTCCAGCGCCTCACCTGGTTCCAGGACAGCCTCGACGTGTGGGGCACCGACCCGTGGTTCGGCGTCGGCCTGCGGTGGTGGTACACCGACCGGTTCCCTGTCTCGTTCCAGCCGCCGAACGCCGAGATCGAGGTGCTGACCTCGGCGGGCGTCGTCGGCCTCGTGCTCTTCGTCGTGCTCGCCGTCGTCGCCCTGCGCGTGGCGTGGCGGCTCGACCCGGTGTACGGCTCGGTCGCCCTCGGCGTCCTCGTCAACCGGTTGGTCCAGGCCCAGTTCGACCTCTTCTGGTCGGCGGTGCAGGCCTCGGTGCCGTTCGTCGTGCTCGGCATCTGCCTCGGCGCGCAGCGGTACACCGAGCTGCGACGCAGTGCCCCCCCGGGGGTCGTCGAGGGGCGCGTGGCGCAGGTGGCGTGGGCGCCACGGGTCGGTGCACCGCGCGTGGGTACGCCATGACGACCATCGTGCAGATCACCCCGGAGATCGCGCCGGGTACGGGAGTCGGCGCCGTCGCCCACCACCTCGAGCAGGAGTGGCTCAGGGCGGGGGTCGACGTGCGCCGGTTCACCCTCGCCGAGTGCGGCGGCGGATGGCTGCCCGCCCCAGGGGGTGGCGTCGGGGGCCGGCTCGCGCTGCTGGCCCGCGTCGTCTGGTTCTCGACCGTCGGCACGGTCAGGGCCCGCGCCCACCTGCGCGCCCACCCCGAGCAGCTGTCGGTGTGCCACAACGACGCCCTCGCCGGCCACGTGTACGTCAACCACGGCATCGTCCAGGCCGCGATGGCCTCGCGCGGGCACGCCCGGCTGCGCCTGCTGCGCAACCCGCTGCACGTGTTCACGACGGCCCGCGACCGGCACCGCTACACCCGGTCGGGGGTGCACCGCGTCGTCGTCAACCTCGTCCGCGCCGAGGAGGGCTTGCTGCGCGAGACCTACCCGCGACTGCGCCTCCCGACTGTCGTCATCGGCAACGGTGTCGACATCGACCGCTTCCGCCCGCCGACGCCCGCCGAGCGCTCCGACGCCCGAGAGGCTTTGGGGCTCAAGGACGCCGACCGCGCCGTCGTCTTCATCGGCAACGAGTTCGACCGCAAGGGCCTGCCCCTGCTCACCGACGCGCTCGCCGACACCGATCCCTCGACCCACCTCGTCGTCGTCGGCGGCACCCCCGACCTCCTGGCCTCCGCCCGAGACCGCGCCGAGCGCGCCGGAGTCGCCGGACGCGTCCACCTCGTCGGCGCCCACCCCGACCCGCGGCCGTGGCTGCACGCCGCCGACGCCCTCGCCGCCCCGAGCGCCTACGAGTCCTACGGCCTCGTCGTCCTCGAGGCCCTGGCCTGCGGCGTGCCCGTCGTCGCCACCCCGACCGGCTGCGTGCCCGACGTGGTCATGGACGGCGTCAACGGTGCGGTCGTCGACGCGAACCCGGGCCGCCTGCCCGCCGAGCGCTCCGACGCCCGAGAGGCTTTGGGGCTCAAGGACGCCGACCGCGCCGTCGTCTTCATCGGCAACGAGTTCG
>JAEXXY010000436.1 GCA_023451855.1 Actinomycetes bacterium | reverse complement strand
ATCGTCACGAGGCTCGCGACGACGCTCGTCGAGCCCCGCTCGTGGTGGTGGCGCGCCGTGGCCTCGGCCGCGGCGTCGCGCAGGTCCGTGAAGGCCGCGCCGCCGCCGCCGTGGCAGTGGATGTCGACGAAGCCGGGCAGCAGGGCGCCCTCGACGCGTTCGGCGCCACGGACGGCGGTCGGCGGCTCGGCGCCGGGGGCCAGTGGGGTGACCGAGGCGATCCGTTCTCCCTCGACCCGGACGAGGACGTCGGGCAGGACGGTGTCGCCGACGAGGGCGGGGCCGCGCAGTGTGAGGTCCATCGGGGTCGATTCTGTCGCACCGGGCGCGGGGGTAGCGTGTGGCCGTGCCAGCGCGTCCCCTGAGCGAGCTCGTCCACCCGACCTGGGTGCCCGCCCTCGAACCCGTCGCCGACACCATCACCGCGATGGGCGAGTTCCTCCGCGGCGAGGTCCAGGCCGGGCGGGGCTACCTGCCGGCCGGTGACGCGGTGCTGCGGGCCTTCACGCTGCCGCTGCCCGACGTGCGCGTCCTCGTCGTCGGCCAGGACCCCTACCCGACGCCCGGCCATCCCGTCGGCCTCAGCTTCAGTGTCGCCGCCGACGTGCGCCCCGTGCCGCGCTCGCTGCAGAACATCTACACCGAGCTCGGCACCGACCTGCGCCTGCCCACGCCGGCCAACGGCGACCTGTCGCCGTGGTTCGAGCGCGGCGTCATGCTGCTCAACCGCGTGCTCACGGTGCGCCCCGGCAAGCCGGCCAGCCACCAGGGCAAGGGCTGGGAAACCGTGACGGCGCAGGCGATCTCGGCTCTCGTCGAGCGCGGCGGCCCGCTCGTCGCCATCCTCTGGGGGCGCCAGGCGCAGTCGCTCGCGCCGATGCTCGGCGACGTGCCGCGCATCGAGTCCGCCCACCCCTCACCGCTCTCCGCGCGGTCGGGCTTCTTCGGGTCGCGGCCCTTCAGCCGCACCAACGAGCTGCTCGCCGGGCAGGGGGCCGACCCCATCGACTGGAGGCTGACATGACCCAGCCCGCACCCGGCGTCCACGTGCCGCGCGTCTGGACCCGCTACGTCGCGATCGGCGACTCCTTCACCGAGGGCATGTGCGACGACGACCCGACCTTCGCGCACGACGGCGAGTTCGCCGGCTGGGCCGACCGCCTCGCTGCCCACCTGTCCGGGATCGCCACTGCCGCGGGGCAGAACTTCGGCTACGCCAACCTCGCCGTCCGGGGCCGCAAGCTCGCCGACGTCGTGGGCCCGCAGCTCGACGACGCACTCTCCCTCGAGCCCGACCTCGTCAGCATCGTCGGTGGCGGCAACGACATCCTGCGGCCCAAGGCCGACCTCGACGGGCTCGCCGGGCGCCTCGAGGCGGCCGTGGCCCGCATCCGCGCGACCGGCGCCGACGTCCTCATGGCCACGCCGGTCGACCCGGCCGACGCGCCGCTCGTCAAGGCCACCCGCGGCCGCGCCGCCATCCACTCGGCCAACATCTGGAGCATCGCACGCCGCAACGGCGCCCACGTCATCGACCAGTGGGGCCTGCACGCGCTGCGCGACTGGCGGATGTGGTCCGAGGACCGCATCCACATGACGTCCGAGGGGCACCGGCGTGTCTCCCTGGCGGCGCTCGAGGCGCTCGGCCACACGCCCTCGGAGGCCGGGTGGGAGACACCGCTCGACCCCGCTCCCCCGATCAGCCGCCGCGAGGCCCTCCAGGCCAACGCCCAGTGGGCCCGGGAGTACGTCGGACCGTGGGTGCACCGGCGGCTCACCGGCCGCTCGTCGGGCGACCAGCGATCGGCCAAGCGCCCCGACGTCACGCCCGTCGAGCCGGACTGACCGGCGGCCAGAAACCTTGCGGCGCAGGCATTTCGCCCGATGTGCCCGAACCGTGGCGGTCCGTCCCCGCCGCCTTAGGCCGGGCTTAACGCTGGCTTGAAGTCCTGCACGGGGCGCCGCTCCTAGGCTGCCGCTGTCGCACCGTGCGCGGACGCCGACGGCACGCAGCGCGGCGCGCGGGAAGGAGCCGCCGTGCCGCGCGAGCCGGCATCCGATAACGGGGCGCCGCCGTCTGCCCAGACGCCTTCGGACGCTTCCTCGAGACGCCTCAGGGGCGGCGCGACCCGCCGGCTCCTCGCCCCCACGCTGTGGGTGCTGCTCGTCATCGCCGCCATCCTCGTGCCGCTGCGGATCCTCTGGACGGCGCCCGAGTCCTCGCACCAGGGCTTCTGGCGGGTCACGTCCCTCATCGCAGCTCTCGCTGCGGCCTCGTTGCTGCTGCTGACGTTCGTGCTGCCGAGCCGCTTCCGACCGATCACGGGCTACCTCGGCGTCGAGCGACTGCTGCGCAGTCACCGCGCGCTCGCGCTCATCGCCGTCGGGCTCGTGCTGGCCCACGTCGTCGTGGTGCTGCTGCGCCCGGGGCCCGGAATCGCCGTCCTGGACCTGCGCACCGCGCCGCCCCGCGTGTGGGCGGCGAGCATCGCGACGCTCGCGCTGCTCGGCCTCGTGACGCTCGGGCTGACCCGCCGTCGGCGCCGGCCGCGCTACGAGGGCTGGCGGCTCGTGCACGTGCTGCTCGCCAACGTCGCGCTGCTCGCGACGGCGCTGCACGTGCTCTGGCTGCAGGACCTGACGCGCTGGAACCAGACCCGCTACTGGCTCGTGGCCCTCGGCGTCGCGATGCTCCTCGCCGTCGCCCACCGCTGGGTCTGGCGGCCGCTGCGGGCTCTGCGCAACCGGTACGTCGTCGACGAGGTGCGCCAGCCGGCACCGGGTGCCACGACGCTGGTGCTGCGCGCCGTCGGGCACCGCGGCGTGCCGTTCCGGCCCGGGCAGTTCGCCTGGCTCAAGATCGGCGCCTCCCCGTTCGTCTTCGAGGAGCACCCGTTCACGATCTCCTCGGACGCCACCGAGCCCTGGCGCAAGGAGTTCACGATCAAGGGCCTGGGCGACTTCAGCGAGATCGTCGCGGGGCTGCGGCCGGGTCGGCACGTCTTCCTCGACGGGCCGCACGGTGCGTTCACCCTCGACGGGCTGCGCTCGGACCGGTTCGTCCTCATCGCGGGTGGCGTCGGCATCACCCCGATGCTCAGCATGCTGCGCACCCTGGCCGCTCGCGGCGACCGGCGCCCGGTGCTGCTGGTCGTGGCCGGGCGCTCCGCCGACGACATGCTGCACCGGGCCGACAGCGAGCACCTCGAGGAGCAGCTGGACCTGCAGCTCGTCGAGATCCTCGAGGAGCCGCCGCAGGACTGGGAGGGCGAGGTCGGGCGCTTCACGAAGGAGACGCTCGAGGCGGCGCTGCCGACGCGACGCAGGAAGGAGCGCGTCGACTACTTCATCTGCGGGCCGGGGCCGATGGTGGCGGCGGCGACCCGCATCGTCAGCGACCGGGGCGCGCCGTCGCGGCGCATCCACACCGAGCTGTTCGACGTGGTCTGACCGGCGACGGCTCGACCGTCTCAGGAGACGCCCCCCGGACACGCAGAGACCGACCCGCCACGAACGCGGGTCGGCCTCGATGCGTCCTACAGCCTGTCAGACGCTGGCGGCGAACGCCTCCTCGAAGACGTCGAGGCCCTCGGCGAGCAGCTCGTCGCTTGCCGCGAGCGGCGGCAGGAAGCGGAAGACGTTGCCGTACGTGCCGCACGTGAGCGTGACGAGGCCGGCCGCGTGGCACGCCTTGTTGACCGCCGCGGTGAGCGCGGCGTTCGGGGTGAGGTCGCCCCCGCCGTTGACGAGCTCGATCGCGAGCATGGCGCCGCGGCCGCGGATGTCGCCGAT
>JAEXXY010000325.1 GCA_023451855.1 Actinomycetes bacterium | reverse complement strand
GTGCGCGGGCGCGGCCTCGGACGGGCCGTCGTCGGGGCCGTGACCCGCCGGGCCGTGGCCGAACACGGGGTGTGCACGCTCGGCATGTATGCGCACAACACCGTGGCCCGTGGCCTCTACGCCTCGCTCGGCTACTCGTGCGAGGTGTCCTGGGCGAGCCGGTCGGTGCGGATGCCCTGAGGTCGGCGCGCGTCAGGCCCGCGGCGTCCCGTGCTCGACGAGCACGAGCCAGTTGCCCGAGACGTCGCGGCAGACCGCCTCGGTGCCGTAGGGCCGGGCCGACGGCGGCTGGATGAACTCGACGCCGCGGGCCACGAGGTCCTCGTAGGTCTGCTGGCAGTCGTCGACGTCGAGGCCGATGCCGGGCATGGCGCCGCTGTCCTGGGCGCGCCGCACGGCGTCGACGAGCTCGGGCGACAGGGGCGGCCCGGGCTGGGTGAGGTGCAGGTTGAGCTCGGGCTGGGTCGGGTGGGTCACGGTGCACCACCGGTACCCGTCGCCGAGCGTGATGTCGTCCTTGGCGACGAAGCCGAGGACGTCGGTGTAGAAGGTCTTGGCCTCGTCGATGTCGCGGACGAAGACGCTGATGATGGAGACGTTGGTGATCATGTCGACGACGCTACGGCCGCCCGGCGCCCCGACGCTTCTCCTCGGTTGCGCACCCGCCCTCGGGGTCGGCGTCGGGCCCCGAGGTCGGAGTGGCGCGTTCGGCCAGGCCCCACATGAACACCCAGCACCCGGGGATGCGCGGCGCCCCGGTCTCGAGCCACCGGCGCTGGAAGTCGCTGGGGCTCTCCCCCACGACCGCGCGGAAGCGGCTGCTGAAGGAGCCGAGGCTCGTGAAGCCGACGGTGTGGCAGACCTCGGTGACGGTGAGGTTGGTGTTCCGCAGCAGGTCCTGGGCCCGCTCGATGCGCCGATGCGAGACGTACTCGGCCGGCGTCGTGCCGTACGTGGCGCGGAAGAGCCGCAGGAAGTGGAACTTCGACAGGCACGCGACGGCGGCGAGGACCTCGAGGTCGACCGGCTCCGCGTAGTGGCGGTCGGCATGGTCACGGGCGCGCCGGAGGTGGACCAGGACGTCGTCGGGCGCGCGTCGCTCCACCGTGGTCATGGGCTCATTGTCACCCGGGACGCCGTCGGGCTCAGCCCACGGCGTCGGTGACGAGGGTGCCGTTCACGGCCCGGAGGCGGTGCTCCCACGCTGTCGTGGCGCGGCCGAGGGAGCTCCCGGTGACGGTGGCGCGGGCGCTCGTGTCGGCCGCGGCGTGCCGCTGGTCCCATGGCACGCCGTAGACCCTCGACGGTCCGCGTGCCCGCGCCATGGCTCGTCGCGACCGACTGGGTGTTGGTCCACGTCGACTTCAGGGTGTCGTCTGCCTCGTCGTCGGTCCACGAGTGGCGCGAGGTGATCGACAGGCTGCGCGTGACGATGGTCGTGACCGGGCCGCGCGACGTGGACAGCGTTCCGGTGGCGCGCAGCTCGCGCGACGCGTCGAGATCCACGCGCCCCGCCCCGTCACCCGAGCCGCTCACCGTGCTGTCCACCACAGGGTTCCCGCCTGCGGACGCCCCTGTGGTCCCGGTGACGACGCTGCGGCCGGCGTCGCGCCACACGCGAAAGCGGCGAGAGCGTCCAGCCCCCTTGTCCCGCAGGCAGGCCCACCACCGAGAGGCGCACGTCGTGCGATACGCACGTCGACCTCGCGGTAGGGCAGGCCGTCCGGGCACGAGTAGCCAGTGCTCGCAGGGGCGCTCGTGTCCCAGAACTCCTCGCAGCCGCCTCCTGACCCGGTCGCGAAGACGTCGGCGAGCAGCCGCATGGAGTTGCGCGGCACGGTGAGTGATCCGTCGAGGTCGGTGCGCTCGCGCGAGGTGCCCGCCAGCGGCAGGACGGCGTCCGGGACCGTCGCCGCAGGGGCGTCGCGTCCGGTGGTGTAGAAGTCGAGGTCGACGGCCACGTGGATGACGCCGGTGTACGTGGAGTCGACGACGTTGCCGATGAAGGCCTGCACCTGCTGCGGGTCGCCCAGCAGCGGCGCCAGCTCGGTGACGTCCTTCTCCACGTGCCAGCTGATCCCCTGCGGGCTGGGCTCGGGCGTCGACAGCGTCAGCATCCGCACGTCGCCGACGTCCACGTAGCCGATGCGGTCGAACTGCCGCCCGGCCACCGACCCCTCGAGGCGCATGACGACCTTCGACCACGACCCCGCGCAAGCGGCGGCGGCGTGTAGGCGCGGCTGTGCACGTCGAAGTCGTCGAACGCCTCGTCCCCCTCGGTCAAGGTGGGGTACAGCGGACCGGACAGGTCACCGGACCGCGACGGCCGCAGGTGCTCGCCACCCCTTTCGATGGCGCGGTGGTCAGCCCGCGGCGTCGGCCCCCTCGGCCTCGGCGAGGGCAGCCGGCGCGGCTCGGGTCAGGTCGCGGGCCAGGTATCCCGCGACGTCGCCCTCGAGCCGCTCTCCCGCCCGCCCGTGCGCCCACGTGCCCCAGACGGCGGCCTGGTCCGGTGATGCGCCCCGCGCCATGAGCCCGGCCACGATCCCGGCCTTGACGTCGCCGGAGCCCGCCGTGGCCAAGCTCGAGGGACCGGCGTCGTTGACCCACGCCGTACCGTCCGGGCGCACGACGTACGACGTGTCGGCACCGCTCAGCACGACGGCTCCGGTGGTCTCGGCGAGCCGCCGCGCCGCCGCGAGGACGTCCTGCTCCACCTCGTCCTCGGGCTCCTGCAGCGTCGCGGCGAGCTCGGTCGTGTTCGGTGTCAGCAGCACCCGGCCCTCGAGATGGCGGACGCCGTCGAGGTTGCCCGTGAGGTAGGCGGTGCCGAGCGCGTCGAGGGCCACGGCGGTGTCGAGCCGCGGTATGACCCGCTCGAGCAGCAGGTGCGCGGCGTCCGGGTCACCCAGCCCGGGCCCGAGCAGGACGACGTCGGCCCCCTCTGCCAGGGCGCAGATGCGGTTCGCGGCGGCGACTGCGAGCTCGCCGGACCCCAGCACCGGCAGGGCCTCGACGAACGCCTCCGGCAGCCGGAGGGCCAGGCCCGGCGCAGCGTCCGCGGCAGTGGCCACCTGCACCTTGCCGGCCCCGACCCGCAGGGCCGTCTCGGCGGCGAGCAGCACCGCGCCCGGAGTCTGGCGGGCACCTCCGACGACGAGCACGGTGCCCCGGTCGCTCTTGTCCCCACCCGGCTGCGGGAGCGCCCAACCCCTGATCAGGTCGGCGTCGACCCGGTGCGGTGCCTCAGCCATGGTCCCCTCCTCCGGCGCTCGACTCGTGCGTCTCCTCCACGGCCGAGGAGGCCAGGTGGGAGGTGTCGGCGAACGCCACGAGCCGCAACCGCCCGTCCTCCCCCCGCCGGTAGCGCGTCAGCGAGCAGTTGCCGAGCGGCTCGTCGCGGTCGAGCTCGAGCACCCGCTGCTCGTCGAGGCCTTCGAGCGCGAGCCGGAAGGCCATGATGACGGCCTGGTGCGTGAAGACCCAGACGCGCCGGCCCTGCTGGGCCGTGCCGAGGTCGACGAGGACGTGGCGCACCCGCAGCGCGACGTCGGTCCAGCTCTCGCCGCCGGGCGGCCGGTAGTAGAACTTGCCCAGGCGCTCGCGCCGACGCGCCTCCTCCGGGTAGGTCTCGCGGATGCCGACGCCGGTGAACCCGTCGAGGATCCCGAGGTCGCGCTCGCGCAGGCGTTCGTCGAGCGTCACGTCCATCCCGAGACGGGTGGTCACGACGTCTGCCGTACGGGCCGCTCGGACGTACGGAGAGCTGAGCACCACGTCAGGGCGCTCGTCCTCGTCCCACGCGAGCACCGCACGGGCCAGCACGTCGGCCTGCTGCTCCCCGCGCGAGGACAGCGGGGTGTCGGGGTCGCGGGTGTCGAGGTCGAGCCGGCCGGCGCCGCGCCGGCGCGCGTCGGCGTCGGCGACGTTCCCGACGCTCTCCCCGTGCCGGACGAGCACGAGCTCGTCGACGTGGGCCTCCGGCGGCTCGCTGCGTGGCTGCACGGACACGGGTCCTCCTCGGATCTGGTCGACGCCTCGCTCCTACCCCGCACCGGGGTGGACGGAACGGGGTGGACCGGGGACGGACGCGAGTCCGCCCCGTTCCGGGCACGACGGAGGGCCGCCGTCCTGGCGGACGGCGGCCCTCTCGTGTCGGTGCGCTGGGGCCGTCAGCTGCGGACGGGGTTCACCTCGGGAGCACCCTGGGGGGCCGGGGACGACGCGGCCGGCACGGCGTCGACGCCGGCCTCCTTGCGCTGCTGGGGCGTGATCGGTGCCGGGGCCGCCGTGAGCGGGTCGTAGCCGCCGCCGGACTTCGGGAAGGCGATGACGTCGCGGATCGACTCGGTGCCGGCGAGCAGCGACACGATGCGGTCCCAGCCGAAGGCGATGCCGCCGTGCGGCGGGGCGCCGTACTGGAACGCCTCGAGGAGGAAGCCGAACTTCTCCTGTGCCTCTTCCTGCGAGATGCCCATGACCTGGAAGACGCGCTCCTGCACGTCACGGCGGTGGATACGGATCGAGCCGCCGCCGATCTCGTTGCCGTTGCAGACCAGGTCGTAGGCGTAGGCGAGCGCCGAACCGGGGTCGGTGTCAAAGGTGTCCTCGAACTCCTTCTTCGGCGACGTGAACGCGTGGTGCACCGCGGTCCAGGCGCTGTAGCCGAGGGCGACGTCGCCGGAGGCCGTTGCGTCGGCCGCCGGCTCGAAGAGCGGCGCGTCGAGCACCCACAGGAAGCTCCAGGCGTCCTCGTCGATGAGGCCGCAGCGTCGGCCGATCTCGAGTCGGGCCGCGCCGAGCAGCGCCCGGCTCGCCTTGGTCGCGCCGGCGGCGAAGAAGATGCAGTCGCCCGGCTGGGCGCCGACGTGCGTGGCGAGGCCGGCGCGCTCGGCATCGGTGAGGTTCTTGGCGACCGGGCCGCCGAGCTCGCCGTCCTCCTGGACGAGGACGTAGGCCAGGCCCTTGGCGCCGCGCTGCTTGGCCCACTCCTGCCACGCGTCGAGCTGCTTGCGCGGCTGGCTCGCGCCGCCGGGCATGACGACGGCGCCGACGTACTCGGCCTGGAAGACCCGGAACGTCGTGTCCTTGAAGTAGTCGGTGCACTCGACGAGCTCGTTGCCGAAACGCAGGTCGGGCTTGTCGGAGCCGTAGCGGGCCATCGCCTCGTTGTAGGTCATCTGCAGGAACGGCGTGGTGAGCTCGACGCCGATCAGCGACCAGACCTCGCGGACGATCGCCTCGGCCAGCTCGATGATGTCGGCCTGCTCGACGAAGCTCATCTCGATGTCGAGCTGGGTGAACTCCGGCTGGCGGTCGGCGCGGAAGTCCTCGTCGCGGTAGCAGCGGGCGATCTGGTAGTAGCGCTCCATGCCGGCGACCATGAGCAGCTGCTTGAACAGCTGCGGGCTCTGCGGCAGGGCGTACCAGCAGCCCGGGGCCAGGCGGGCCGGCACGAGGAAGTCGCGGGCCCCCTCGGGCGTCGAGCGGGTCAGCGTCGGGGTCTCGATCTCGACGAAGTCACGGGCGCCGAGCACCCTGCGCGCGGCGGCGTTGACCTTGGAGCGCAGGCGGAGCGCGGTGCCGGCCGAGCTGGCGCCGGGGCGACGCAGGTCGAGGTAGCGGTGCTTGAGGCGCGCCTCCTCGCCGACCGTGACCCGCTCGTCGATCTGGAACGGCAGCGCGGCGCTCGGGTTGAGCACCTCGAGCTGCTCGACGATGACCTCGATGTCGCCCGTGGGCAGGTCGGGGTTGGCGTTGCCCTCGGGCCGCACGCGCACCTCGCCGGTGACGCGGACGCAGAACTCGTTGCGCACGTCGTGGGCGCCGCCCTCGGCCAGCACCTCGTCGCGGGCGACGACCTGGGCGACACCGGACGCGTCGCGCAGGTCGAGGAAGGCAACCCCGCCGTGGTCTCGACGCCGCGCCACCCAACCGGTGAGGGTGACGGTCTGGCCTGCGTGGTCGGCACGGAGCGTGCCGGCCTCGTGAGTGCGGAGCACGGAGGATCCTTCCGAGGACGGGTGGGCGCGACGCGTGGGGCCGCTGGGGTTCGGGTGTCCTGGTACGCGGTCGGCGTACGGCACCGAGGTTTCATCCTAGACCGGGTCCGCCCCTAGCCTTGTCCGCGTGCAGCACACCCGAAACCGCGACCTCGACGGTGTCCGAGGCCTCGCGATCCTCCTCGTCATGGCCGCACACTCCGGGCTGCCGGTGCGCTGGGGCGGCCTGTCCGGCGTCACCCTCTTCTTCGTCCTGTCCGGCTACCTCATCACCAGCCTGCTCCTTCGGGAGTGGGACCGGTGGGGCTCGGTCAGCCTCTGGCGGTTCTGGGGTCGGCGCGCCGTGCGACTCCTGCCGGCGCTGCTGCTGCTCCTCGCGCTCGTTCCCGTGCTGCTCTGGGCCACCGACGACCCCCGCCTCGCCGGGCACCCCACGGCGGCCCTGGCGTCGGTGCTCTACGTCGGCAACTGGGTGCGGATCGCCGGCACCGACCTGGGCGTGCTCAACCACCTCTGGTCGCTGTCGGTCGAGGAGCAGTTCTACGTCGTCTGGCCGCTCGTCTTCATCGCGCTCATGACCTGGCAGCGGGCGCGGGCCTTCGCGGTCGTGCTCGCCCTTGCCGCCGTCGCGACCTTCTACAGCGTGTGGACCCAGGGCGAGTTCATCCGCCTCGACATCTCCACCGAGACCAACGTGTTCGCGCTGCTCCTCGGGGTCGCCCTCGCGTTCGGCCTGGCCGAGCTGGCGGCGCGAGGCGTCACGCTCCCCCGCGCCAACCCGCTCGTGCCGTTCGTCGTGCTCGTCGCGGTGTCCTCGTTCCCGGGCCACGGC
This sequence comes from Actinomycetes bacterium, assembly GCA_023451855.1. Lineage (GTDB taxonomy): Bacteria > Actinomycetota > Actinomycetes > Actinomycetales > Dermatophilaceae > Monashia. The sequence goes on along the minus strand of JAEXXY010000325.1, from coordinate 10,826 downwards.
ATCGAGGTCGACCACCCGTTGTTCCGCCCGCTCGGTGCCGTGTTCGCGCTCATCGGCGTGTGGCTCGTCTACGCCGCGACGGCCGGGCACTCGCGGGTCGTCGGGTCCCGGCTGATGGTCTTCTTCGGCACCATCAGCTACGCGCTCTACCTGTGGCACCAGACCCTCATCAACAGCCTGCTGCTGGGCGAGCACTCGGTGCCGCGCAACCTGGCGCTCATCACCGCGGCGATCCTCGTCTCCTGGCTGTCGTGGGTGCTGCTCGAGCGCCCGCTCGGGCGCCTGCGCGAGCCGCTGCGCCTCGACCGGCCCTCGACTCGGCAGCAGGCATTCGCTGCACGACGCGACGCCGACGAGAACCAGACGATTCACGTCCGATAGGCCGTCACGGTCCCCGTGGTCCGGTTCCAGACGAGATAGCCCCGCTCGAAGCGCTGTCGCGTACCCGCCGTCACGACATAGGGGTCGCTGGTCGGGTAGCCCAGCCATGACCGCTCCCAGCCGAGGGACGCCCAGCGCGAGCGGATGGGGCCGTTGAGCCAGTGGGCGCCGGTCCGCCCGCTCCAGAAGATCGACCCCTTCTGGAAGTGCTGCCACGTCCCGGTGCCGGCGACGGTCCGGGTGGTGTGCGACGTGGGGTACCGCAGCACCGAGGCCTCCGCCCTCATCGCCGAGTACTTCGCCAGGGTGGCGCCGGTGACGTAGCGAGCGCCGGTCTTGGACGACCAGTAGATCGTGCCGCCCTCGAAGCGCGTCATCCACCCGTTCGCGGACGGCGTCCGGACCACGTCCGACAGGGGATAGCGGAGCAGGGACCGTTCCCAGCCCAGGCTTGCCCAAAGAGTGCGGATGTACCCGTTGACCCAGCGAGACCCGCCGGCCCGGCTCCAGAAGATCGAGCAGCCGCGCACGAACTCGCTGTGGTACCCGTCCATCCCGACGGTCCGGATCTCGTCCGTGCTGGGAGGCCCGCACCAGGCCGGCCCGCCCAGCAGTGCATAGCGTCTGCCGATGGAGCCGGCGACGAAGCGAACCCCCGTGCCGGGTGACCAGTGAGCGACCCCACCTGCGTAGGCGCGCGACCGCAGGGCGAGGTCACCCTGCTCGACCCCGACCGGCGCCCCCATCCTCGTGCGGAAGACGGCGTCGGAGACGTAACGCTCGTCGATGGGGGTGCGGTACTCCACCCCGATCCTCACGTCAGCGCCACCGAGGACCATCTGTCGGGTGCGCCCCGTCTGACCGTCGCCCCACGCGTGGAACACCGACAGCCCGTCGTGGCCGCGCTCCGGCGCGACGATGGTGAGGGACAGGCCCTCGGTGAACAGGCCCGACGTGACCTGCTCGTCACCGATGGTGAACGCCGCGGGCCACGTGCTCGCTATCGTTACGCGGTGCTGCCGCGGCAGCACCTGGAACTCATCGCTCGCCACGGCGCCCTTGGAATCCGTCGCCGAGGCCGTGATCCAGAGGGTCGTGTCGCCCTCGTGCCCGTCCATGGCCAGATCCAGCGTCGGCCCCGTGCTCGTGGCGCCGAAGTGGTCGTGACAGTCGGTCACGGCGTAGCAGTGCACGAGCCGGGAGGACCACCTGACGACCAGGGCACCGTCCTCCTGGTCGGTCGCGCTCGCAGTGGCGTGCACGAGCTCGCCGACAGCGTAGGTCGCTGCCGGATCGGGCCATGCGACGTCGAGCACCGGGGCATGGTTGCCCGGCCACACGGTTGCCGCCGTCGTGGCTGTGGCGTGAAGGGGATCGCTCACCGTGAGCGTCACCGTGAAGTGGTCTGGGTCGACCGCGTACGCGTGTGACACCGTGCGTCCCTCGGCCGCCGTCCCATCTCCAAGATCCCAGGTGTAGGTGAGCGCATCTCCGTCACGGTCGCTCGAGCCGCTCGCATCCAGGGTGACAATGCGCGTCGCTGGGCTGGCCGTGCTCGTGAACTCGGCTGTGGGGGCTGCGTTTCCCGGCGCATAGACCAGTCTTCGCAGGCGGGCCGACGAGATGTCGGCGAAGACGATGTCGCCACCGGGGGCCGCCGAGAACCGCACGGGTTTACCGATCGCGTTGCCGAACCCCGACGCCTCGGGCGCGGTCGTCAGCACGCCGGCAGGAGAGAATGCGAGGGTCCACAGCTTCTGGTCGATGTAGTCCCCGAAGAAGTATCGGCCCCGGTACGCGGTCGGGTAGCTGTCGCCGGTGTAGACGACACCTCCGACGACCGCGGCTCCGCTGCCCGCGTGCGGGTACTCCCAGACCGGCGCCGTCGTCGTGACCCCCGCGCACTGGGCGAGGTCGGCGTAGCCGGCCGTCGGCTTCGACCCCTCCCAGCACGGCCAGCCGAACGAGTAGCCCGGCCGGACGAGGTCGATCTCCTCGGTGGTGTTCTTGCCCACGTCACCGAGGACCGGCAGTCCGGTGCCCGGGTCGAGGCTGAAGCGGAAGGGGCTGCGCAGGCCGAGTGCGAAGACAAGGCTTCGGGCTGCCCGTGGCCGAGCGGCGTCGAAGAACGGGTTGTCCGGCACACCGGAGCCGTCGGGCATCAGGTGGAGCACCTTGCCGTGGACGTCGTCGAGGTCGAGTGCCCGAAGTGTCCTCGTGTCGACGAGGTTGGTCGTGCTGTCGCCCACCGAGACCCACATCGTGCCGTCGCGACCGACGACGAGGGAGCCGAACGAGTGGATCGCGCTGTCGGCCGACGTCTCGAGTACCGTCACCTCGTCGGCCAGACCGGTGGGGCTGCCGGCGGTATCCGTCGTGACGGTCCATCGGCTGAGGCGCATCAGGCCGTTGGCGCCCGAGCCCATCGCGCTGCTCGCCACCGTGCGGGCGGTGTACACATGGCGCGTCGTCGCGTAGTCCGCGGCTATCGCGATGCTGATGAGGCCCAGGTCGGACGTGGCGTTGACCGCCAGCGCGGCCACCTGTCGCGGCGTGCCCACCTTCGGTACCCACTGCACCCGCCCGTACTTCCCGGTGGCGAGGATGCTCTCGTCCGGCAGCCAGGCGAAGTCCGTCAGCAGGTCGCCGGGGCCTGCCGAGGACGGCGGGACCATCCCGGTCTGGATGTCGAGGAGGACGAAACCCGGGGGCAGCGTGCTTGCCGCGTCGGCAGAGCGCGCCGGCGCGAGCACCAGCGGCACTGTGGCGACGAGGATCAGGACGGTGCTGAGAAGCAGACTCGCCCGCCAGCGGATGCCGCGCGTGCCGCGCCTGTCGCGCCGCGAACCCACCGCCGTGCTCATGGGCGCCATGACCACCACCCCCAGGTGTCGCGACAGGTCTGTCGCGGTCCCTCACCCCACGGTAGGTGCGTCTCGGCGCCGGCCCATCAGTTGCCCGAAATGTCTGGTGCACAAGGAAATTCGGCTTTGTGGTCGCTCTGGGCGGAGCCTGGGCTTGCTCCACGGTGCCCCCGTGGAGACATGAGAAAGGAGAGGGACGAGTCCCTCTCCACTTCCAACGTATAGCGCACGGGGGGTCTTGCGGCAAGGCCCCGGTCGTGGCACAGAATCACGGGCCGAGGCGCCGAGACCAGCACACCCGCGGTCGCGCACCCCCGATCGGAGCTGATGCGTTGAGCCCCCTGACCACCCACGCCTTCGACCTTCCCGCCCGCCTGGCCCACAAGGCCGACCCGGCGCTCGTCGCCGCCGACGAGGCCCACTTCGCCGCGATCGCCACGACGCTCGAGCAGACCGTCGCCGACCTGACCGACCGGCTCGACGCCGCCCGCCGGGCTCCGGCGGGCCACGGCCAGACCGCGCTCGAGCGGGACCAGGAGGTGCACCGCCTCACCGCCCGGCTGCGCACGCTGCGCCGTTTCGGGCTCGACCTCTGCCTCGGGCACATGGTGCCCGCGGGCGAGGCGTCGAGTGGCGCCGAGCCGGTCTACGTCGGCCGTCTCGGGCTGACCGACGCCTCCGGCCGGCGCCTGCTCGTCGACTGGCGCTCCCCGGCAGCCGAGCCGTTCTTCGGCGCGACGCACGCCAACCCGATGGGTCTGGAGAGCCGACGCCGCTACCGCTGGACCCGCGGGCGCGTCAGCGACTACTGGGACGAGGTCTTCACGCCGGAGACGTTGGCCTCGCACGCCTCGCTCGACGACCAGTCGGCCTTCGTCGCCAGCCTCGGCGCGGAGCGTTCGGAGCGGATGCGCGACGTGCTCGGCACCATCCAGGCCGACCAGGACGCCATCATCCGGGGCGGGTCGCGGGGTGCTCTCGTCGTCGACGGCGGCCCCGGCACGGGCAAGACCGTTGTCGCCCTGCACCGCACCGCCTACCTGCTCTACTCCGACCCCCGCCTCGGCCACCGGCGCGGGGGCGTGCTCTTCGTCGGCCCCCACGAGCCGTACCTCGCCTACGTGTCGGACGTCCTGCCGAGCCTCGGCGAGGAGGGCGTGCAGACGTGCACGCTGCGCGACCTGCTGCCCGAGGGCGCCGCGGCGCGGCCCGAGCCCGACGCCGAGGTGGCGCGGCTCAAGGCGTCCGCCGACTGGGTCGACGCGATCGACCGAGCCGTTCGCTTCTACGAGGAGACGCCGGCCGAGGGCCTCGAGGTGTCGACGCCGTGGGCCGACCTGTGGCTGTCCACGGCCGACTGGGCCACGGCCGTCGCCGCCGTCGAGCCGGGCACGCCGCACCACGAGGCCCGCGACCAGGTGCTCGACGAGGTCGTCGAGATCCTCGTCGCGAAGTACGAGGCCGACCACGACGCTGACGACGGCAACGACGGCAACGACGACGACGACTCGGGCGCGGCTGCGGCGTCGCCCGAGCAGCTGCGGGGGGCGATCCTGCGCGACGACGAACTGCGCGCAGCGATGGGGCGCGCGTGGCCGAGCATCGACGCGTCCGACCTCGTCGGCGACCTCTGGACGGTGCCGGCCTACCTTCACCTCGCGGCGCCGTGGCTCACTCACGAGGAGATCCGCACCCTCCAGCGGCCGAACGCGCAGGCGTGGACGGTGTCCGACCTGCCGATCCTCGACCTCGCCCGGCGGCGGCTCGGCGACCCGGGCGCGTCCGCGCGCCGCAGGCGGGAGGAGGCGGCGCGTGCGGCCGAGCGCGAGGAGCGGGCCAAGGTCGTCGAGCACCTCATCGCCTCCGACGACTCCGAGATGCACGTCATGTCGATGCTGCGCGGTGAGGACCTGACCGGCGCCCTCGACGACGGGGACGTCGTGCCGGCCGCCGGCGCCGACCTGCTCGCCGGGCCGTTCGCGCACGTCGTCGTCGACGAGGCGCAGGAGCTCACCGATGCCGAGTGGCAGATGCTGCTGGCCCGCTGCCCCTCGCGCAGCCTGACGGTCGTCGGCGACCGCGCCCAGGCGCGCCACGGGTTCACCGAGACGTGGCAGGAACGGCTCGGGCGCGTCGGGCTCGACCGGGTCAGGCTCGCCTCCCTCACGGTCAACTACCGCACCCCGAGCGAGGTCATGGCGCAGGCCGAGCCGGTGATCCGGGCGGCCCTGCCCGACGCCAACGTGCCGACCTCGGTCCGCGACAGCGGACGGCCCGTCGTGCACGGCACCAGGTCCGACCTCGAGCCGGTGCTCGCGCAGTGGCTGGACACCCACGCCGAGGGCGTCGCGTGCGTCATCGGTGACGCCTCGTTCGCCGAGCGCCCGCGAGTGCGGTCGCTGACGCCGGAGCTGGCCAAGGGCCTCGAGTTCGACCTCGTCGTCCTCGTCGAGCCGGAGCGGTTCGGTACCGGCATCGAGGGTGCGGTCGACCGGTACGTCGCGATGACCCGGGCCACCCAGCAGCTCGTGGTGCTCGAGGGCTGAGGCGCGTCGCGGGACCTCCCGCCCGGCACCTAGACCGGGCGGAGGTCTCGCGCTGCCTCTGCCGCAAGGGACTCCACGGCAGCGGCGAGCCCCGGGCTGGCGGTCATGGTGCGGCGCCACACGAGGCTCACGGTGCGCTCGGACACCGGGTCGACGATGGGCACGGCGACGACGGTCGAGGGCAGCGGCCCGCGGCCCAGCCGTGGCACGAGGGCGATCGCCTCGGCGCGCGCGACGAGCGCCACGTGCGTCGCGAACTCGAGGGCGACGTGCCCGATGCGGGGGGCCCGACCCACGTCGAAGTACATCTTCTGCAGCCACTGGTGGCAGATCGAGCCGGGCGCGACGCTGGCCCACTCCTCGTCGAGGACATCGCCGACGCCGATGCTCGTGCGCCCGGCGAGCGGGTGGTCGACGTGGACGAGGACGTCGGCGCGGTCGCGGCCGAGGTGGCGCACCTCGAGGTGGTCGGGGATCGCGAGCGGGAGCGGCTCCCAGTTGTGCACGAGCGCGAGGTCGTGCGCCCCCGAGGCGACGGCGTCGACGGCGTCCCACGGGTCGATCTCGTCGGGGCGCAGGTCCACGCCGGGGGCTGCCGCCCGCAGCCGGCCGAGGGCGCCGACGACGATGCCGCGGTAGGCGGTGGCGAAGGTCGCGAGGCGGACCGTGCCGACGGCGGCGCCGCTGACGCCGTGCAGGCGCGACTCGAGCCGTTCCATGTGCGAGAGCAGGTCGCGCGCGGACTCGCACAAGGTGCGTCCGGCCTCGGTGAGCAGGACGCCGCGGCCCTGGCGCTCGAGCAGCTGCACGCCGGTCTGGCTCTCGAGCCGCTTGATCTGCTGCGACACGGCGCTCGGGGTGTAGTCGAGGGCGGTGGCAGCCGCCCCGACCGAGCCGTGCGTCTCGACGGCGACGAGCGAGCGCAGGGCGACCGGGTCGATCATGCAGCAATGCTACACAGTCAGCGGCATGACAGTTTGATGGACGTGAACGGTTGCCCTCGCCGACGATGGGCCCATGCGCCGCCGTGACACCGCCCTCGCCGTCCTCGTCGCCCTGCTCTGGGGCACGAACTTCGTCGCGATCCGCACCGGCCTCGACTCGGTCCCGCCCCTGCTGTTCCTCGCGGTCCGCTTCGTCGTCGTCTGCATCCCCGCGGTGTTCCTCGTGCGGCGACCGGCGCTGCCGTGGCGCGACCTCGTCCTCATCGGGCTCTTCACCAGCCTGGGCCAGTTCGCCCTCATGTACGTCTCGATGCACCTCGGCATGCCCCCGGGCCTGGCCTCGCTCGTGCTCCAGGCGCAGGTGCTGCTCACCGTCGTCATAGCAGCGGTGTGGCTGCGCGAGCGCCCGTCCACGGTCCAGCGCATCGGCGTCGCCCTCGGCGGCGCGGGCCTGCTCACCATCGCGGCCGGGCGCGGACTGTCCGCACCCCTGCTGCCCCTCGTCGTCCTCGTCCTCGCCGCCGTGTCGTGGGCCGTCGGCAACGTCCTGACCCGGCGGGCCGGCGCGCTCGGGCCGGGCTCCGGGCTCGGCGTCGTCGTCTGGTCCGGGCTCGTCGTGCCGCTGCCCGCCCTCGCGCTGTCGCTGCTGCTCGAGGGCCCGGACGCCATCGGCCACGCCCTGACGCACGTCCAGTGGCCGGCCCTGGTCTCGACGGCCTACACCGCCTACCTGTCCTCGCTCGTCGGCTACGGCATCTGGAACACGCTGCTCTCGCGCTACCCCGTCGCGCGCGTCACGCCCTTCGCGATGCTCGTCCCGGTCTTCGGCATGGCGGCCGCGGGGCTCGTCTACGCCGAGCGCCCGCACCCGCTGGAACTGGCCGGCGGCGTCCTGCTGCTCGGGGGCGTCGCCGTGGCGATGCTGCGCCGTCGGGCAGCCACCCGCAGGCGCACCCTCACCCGCACCGTCGACGCGTCAGGAGGGGTCGCCGGCGACGTACAGCCAGCGACCGGCGCGTCGGGAGAACCGGCTGACCTCGTGCAGCTCGCCCCGAGCCGAGCCGCCGGGCCCGGCTGACCCCACGCCGGGTTCTTCCCACGACGCGACGAACTCGACGACGCCGTGGTCGTCCTCAGGCCCACCGCCCTCCGTGCGCACAACGGTGAGCCCGGTCCACCGCGTCGACGCCGCGAGGTCGACGGCGGCCGGACGCGTCCGCGGGTGCCACGTGCGGAAGAGGTGGTCGGCCGCACCGGTGGCGAACGCGGTGTAGCGCGAGCGCATCAGCTCCTCGGCCGTCGCGGCGAGGCGTTCACCGTCGAGGACGGGACCGCAGCACCGGGTCAGGTCGGGGCCGCTGCCACACGGGCACGCTTGTCCCCCAGCCGAACCCGTCACGTCCTTCATCGGTCTCCCGCCGCTCTCAACGGCGCCTGGCCTGGGCCTCGCGCGCTGGCCACGCGGCGTCGCGCGGACGCAGCGAGGCCCAGCCGCCCGCACGGGAGGCGTGCGCCGAGAGCAGCCCGACGAGCGTCGCCGAGTTGCTGATGCGGCCCGCGAGCGCGGCCTCGACGGCGTCGTCGAGCGGCACCCACAGCGGCCGCAGGGTCAGCTCCTCGGCGGTGCGCTCGTGGCGGTCGGCGTCGGGAACGTCGTGCAGGCCGCGAGCCAGGAACACCCGGACGGTCTCGCCGAACGCGCCGGGCGAGGTGACGTCGTCGGCCAGGACGTGCCACTCCTCTGCGCGCAGGTCCACCTCCTCGGCGAGCTCGCGGGCGGCGGCCTGCCACGGCGGCTCTCCGGCGACGTCGAGCAGCCCGGCCGGCAGCTCCCAGACGAAGCCGGTCGAGGCGTGCCGGTACTGCTGGATGAGCAGCACGTGCGGAGCGCCGCCGACCTCGCGCAGGGCGAGGACGGCGACGGCGCCGGGGTGCTCGATGTAGTCGCGGGTCACGACGCCCCCGGCACCGAGGTCGACCCGGTCACGGCGGACGTCGAAGATGAGCCCCTCGAAGACGAGCCGCGAGTCGACGACGGGGTAGCTGCGCCACTCCTCGACGACGTCCTCGCCCGAGCCGACCGGCGCGGACAGGCCGGAGGGACCCGCCATCTCGGAGGGGCCCACGCGTCAGTCGTGGTCGACGGCGACGGCGACCGGCACGGGCGACTCGTCGACCTCGACGGTCGGCGCTGGCGCGTGCGAGGCGTGCGTGGCGGCCTCCGAGCGACGGCGCTCCACCTCGACGAGCCGCTCACTGCGCTGGCGCTCGAGGGCCGCGCCGATGAGCCCGGCGAAGAGCGGGTGCGCGCGGTTCGGGCGCGAGAGGAACTCCGGGTGCGCCTGCGTCGACACGTAGTACGGGTGCACCTCGCGCGGCAGCTCGACGAACTCGACGAGGGTGCCGTCGGGCGAGGTGCCCGAGAACACGAGACCGGCCTTCTCGAGGTCGACGCGGTAGGCGTTGCTGACCTCGTAGCGGTGGCGGTGGCGCTCCTTGACCTCGGCCGAGCCGTAGGCCTCGCGCACGACGCTGCCCTCCTTGAGAGCCGCCGGGTAGAGGCCGAGGCGCATCGTGCCGCCGAGGTCGCCGGCGCCCTCGACGAACGCCTTCTGCTCCTCCATCGTCGCGATGACCGGGTGCTGGGTCTGCGGGTCGAACTCGGTCGAGCTCGCGTCGGCGACGCCGAGCTCGGTGCGGGCGTACTCGATGACCATGCACTGCAGGCCCAGGCAGATGCCGAGGGTCGGCACCTGCTTCTCGCGGGCCCACGACAGCGCACCGAGCTTGCCCTCGATGCCGCGTACGCCGAAGCCGCCGGGCACGAGGATCGCATCGACGCCACCGAGGGCGCGCTGCGCACCGGCCGGCGTCTGGCACTCGTCGCTCGCGACCCAGCGGATGTTGACCTTCGCGTCGTGGTGGAAGCCGCCGGCGCGCAGGGCCTCGGTGACCGACAGGTACGCGTCGGGAAGGTCGATGTACTTGCCGACGAGCGCGACCTCGACCTCGTGCTCGGGGTCGTGGACGCGCTGGAGCAGCTGGTCCCACTCGGTCCAGTCGACGTCGCGGAAGTTGAGGCCGAGGCGGCGGATGACGTAGGCGTCGAGGCGCTCGCGGTGCAGGACCTTCGGGATGTCGTAGATGCTCGGGGCGTCCACGGCTGCGGCGACCGCGTCGACGTCGACGTCGCACATGAGCGAGATCTTGCGCTTGATCGGCTCCGGGATCTCGCGGTCGGCGCGCAGCACGAGGCCGTCGGGCTGGATACCGACCTGGCGCAGGGCCGCCACCGAGTGCTGCGTCGGCTTCGTCTTGAGCTCGCCGCTCGGGGCCAGGTACGGCACGAGCGAGACGTGGAGGAAGAAGCTGTTGTCGCGGCCGATGAGGTGGCGCACCTGGCGGGCGGCCTCGAGGAAGGGCAGCGACTCGATGTCGCCGACGGTGCCGCCGATCTCGGTGATGATGACGTCCGGGGCGTCGGGGCCGCCGGTGGCCAGCGCGCGCATCCGCGACACGATCTCGTTCGTGATGTGCGGGATGACCTGGACGGTGTCGCCCAGGTACTCGCCGCGGCGCTCCTTGGCGATGACGTTGTTGTAGACCTGACCGGTCGTGACGTTCGCGCTGCCGACGAGGTTGACGTCGAGGAAGCGCTCGTAGTGACCGATGTCGAGGTCGGTCTCGGCGCCGTCGTCGGTCACGAAGACCTCGCCGTGCTGGAACGGGTTCATCGTCCCGGGGTCGACGTTGAGATAGGGATCGAGCTTCTGCATCGTCACGCGTAGACCGCGCGAACGGAGAAGTCGTCCGAGGCTGGATGCCGTGAGGCCCTTGCCGAGCGAAGAGGCAACGCCCCCGGTCACAAAGATGTGCTTCGTCGTTTCCACCACGGGCTTTAAGTCTACGTCATCCGCGGAGCAGGTCGGTGTAGCGCTCGGTCCACCGGCGCGCCTCGTCCGCAGGGGTGGCCCAGCGACCGGCCTCGACGCGTGCCGCGAGGCCGAGCGCGTTGCGGGCCACGGGGTCAGCGAGCAGGCGGTCGACGTGCGTGGCGAGGGCGGCGGCGTCGCCGGCGGGCACGATGACGC
>JAEXXY010000431.1 GCA_023451855.1 Actinomycetes bacterium | reverse complement strand
GGCGCCGACCTCGCCGAGCTGGGACGGATGTTCGCCCGGCTCACCGACGAGCACACCCGTCGGATGGAGCGGCTCGGCCTGTCGGCCTGACCCGCCTCGGGATGACGGAAGGGCCCGACCGGACGGTCGGGCCCTTCGTCGTCACGGACGCCGTCGTGGGCGTCCGACGCGTCAGACCGGTCGCTTGCTGATGCGCCCGTAGACGGTGATGCCGATCGCGGCGAGCACGGCACCGACGATCCAGTACCACCACGCCAAGCCACCGCTCTTGTTCTGGTAGTGGAAGATCGCCTCGAGCAGGAACGTGGCGATCAGGGAAGCCACGATGCCGATGATGATCGTCATGAGGATCGAGATGTTCTGCTTGCCCGGCAGGATCAGTCGGCCCAGGGCTCCGATGATGAGTCCGGCGATGATCGCGCCGATGATGGTGCCAACCATGTCTCAGCCTTTCTGGCCACCAACGGTGGCCGGCTTCGTCCCGTGCTGGTGCGCGGGTACCAGTTGCGACACTGTCAATGTCCCACCCCGTGAGGCCGGTGTGGTGGATGTGACGGTGAATTCTTGTGCCACGCCCGTACCCACTCGCAGGGAGAGCTGTCACGCAGCGGCGAACGCCGGGGTCGGGGTCAGCGGCGCCGGCTGTCGCTCGCGACCATGCCGTAGCCGACGATGAGCGCTGCGGCGACGACCGCGCCGATGAGGAACGAGGTCCAGTCGATGCCGGACGTCTGCGAGCCCGAGGCCGCCTTGTAGATCCAGGCGCCGACGAGGGCGCCGAACGCGCCGAGCACGACGGTCGTGGTGACGCTCGTGTCGTGACGGCCGGGCAGTGCGGCGCGCGCGACGGGACCGATGAGGGCTCCCGCGACGAGGGCCGCGACGAGGGTTGCGGTCATGCTGGCTCCTCCTCCGGGCGGGGGGCCTCGAGGCCGGTACCCGGTACGTACCCGCTCAGGGCCGGACGACGCCGGGCGGCGCCATCCGGCCGGTGACCGGCTCGACCGGGCCTGGGGTCAGGAGGCGCCGAAGCCGACGCCGCTGCGACGCTCGGCACCGGTCGTCACGTAGCCGAGCGACGCGACGGGGACGAGCACGCGCCCACCCTTGTCGTCGGTGAGCTCGAGGACGTCGCCGCTCGTGCGGGCGGCCTTGACGGCCGCCAGGAGCTCCTCGGAGCTCAGCGTCGTCTCGAAGGTGATCTCGCGTGCCACGTTCTGCACGCCGATGCGGACCTCCACGTCAAACCTGCTTTCTCGGTTCGTCCTTCGGTGGTGCGCGGGCCGTGACCCAACGCCTGTGGCCACCTTAACCAGCGGTGCTGCCGACGGATTCCCGCGACGTGCCGGACGCGTCGTCGGATCCCGCAGCGGAGCGGGGGAAGGCGCCGAAGCCGCGGCGGATCAGGGAACCGGTGATGCGCACCGCCGTCTCCTTGGACAGGCTCGCCTCGTGGGTGAGCCAGTGCCGCGCCGACGTCTGGGCGAGCCCGACGAAGGCGACGCCGACGAGGACGGCCTCCTCGCGCGTCATCGAGGTCTCGCTGCTGATGATCTCGGCCATCGCCTCGGCGCAGGTGAGGTCGATCTGGTCGAGGCGGGCGCGCACGGCCGGCTCGTTGGCCAGGTCGGACTCGAAGATGAGGCGGAAGGCCGCACCCTCCTTGCCGACGAAGTCGAAGTAGGCGCGGGTCATCGTGTTGATGCGGGCCTTGTTGTCGGAGAGGGCGAGCGCGTCGCGGACGAGCTGCTCGAGCTCGCCGGCGTGCTGGTCGATGAGGGCGAGGTAGAGCTCGAGCTTCCCCGGGAAGTGTTGGTAGAGAACGGGCTTGGACACTCCGGCTCGCGCGGCGATGTCGTCCATCGCTGCGGCGTGGTAGCCGTTCTCGACGAAGACGGCGAGCGCCGCCTCGAGCAGCTGGGCGCGTCGCTCGGAGCGGGGGAGCCGCTGTCCGCGGCCCGGCGTGATGGTCTCGTCTGCCATGCGTCCTGGGGGCACTCTCTGTGTGGTGCTCGTCGTCCGCGGGCGCAGACGACCGTGTCGTTTCTCACCATACCGAGCAGTACGGTGATGGCATGTCGACGGATCCGCTGGTCAAGACGGGTCGCCCACTGTCCAAGGCGGAGACGACGCGGTACGCCCGGCACGTCCTGCTGCCCGACGTGCGCCTCGAGGGGCAGGAGCGGCTCGCCGCCGCGCGGGTCCTCGTCGTCGGTGCCGGCGGTCTCGGGTCGCCCGCGCTGCTCTACCTCGCGGCGGCCGGCGTCGGCACCATCGGCGTCGTCGACGCCGACGTCGTCGACCTCACCAACCTGCACCGGCAGGTCATCCACTCCGACGCGGACATCGGCCGACCGAAGACCGAGTCGGCCGAGGCGGCCGTGCACCGGGTCAACCCGCACGTCACCGTCGTGCGCCACGACGTCGCGCTCGACTCCTCCAACGCCCTCGAGATCATCGGGGGGTACGACCTCGTCGTCGACGGCACCGACAACTTTCCGACGCGCTACCTCGTCAACGACGCCTGCGTCATGCTCGGCAAGCCGCACGTGTGGGGTTCGATCCTGCGCTTCGACGGCCAGGTGTCGGTGTGGTGGGCCGGGCACGGGCCTTGCTACCGCTGCGTCTTCCCCGACCCGCCGCCGCCCGGAACGGTGCCGAGCTGCGCCGAGGGTGGCGTGCTCGGCGTGCTGTGCGCGGCCGTCGGGTCGGTGCAGTCGACCGAGGCGATCAAGCTGCTCCTCGGCATCGGCGAGCCGCTCACCGGGCGGTTGATCGTGCACGACGCGCTGCGCCAGACGTGGGACACCCTGACGGTGCGCCGTGACCCCGACTGCCCGGTCTGCGGTGACGAGCCGACGGTCACCGAGCTCATCGACTACGTGCAGTTCTGCGGTGTGCCCGGCGCGGCCCACGACGACGAGGACGCCCTGCCGGCCGTCACGGTGCAGGAGATGGCCGAGGAGCTGCGCGGCGACGCCCCGCCGCTGCTCGTCGACGTGCGTGGGGAGGAGGAGCGGGCCATCGCCGCCATCCCCGGGGCCGTGGCGATCCACCTCGACCTCTTCCGCTCGGGCGAGGCGTTCGAGCAGCTGCCCCGTGACCGACGCGTTCTCATCCACTGCAAGGTCGGTGGTCGGTCCGCGGAGGCGACCCGCCTCGCGCTGCGAGCGGGGTTCTCCGACGTCGCGAACGTCTCCGGTGGCGTCGTGGCGTACGTGCGCGAGATCGACCCGTCGCAGCCGGAATACTGAGGCCAGCCCTCCCGCCCCGTCCGTGCCGGTCCGTCCGGCGACGCGTCTGGCACGCTGCCCCTGAACGTCCCTCCCCCGAAAGGATCCCGGTGGCTCTGGAGGACCACGCCGACCGCGTGCTATCGCTCGTCGCGTCGATCCCGTCCGGTCGTGTGCTCGCCTACGGCGACGTCGCCAAGCGGCTCGGCGGCATGGGGCCGCGCACGGTCGGCTCGGTCATGAGCCGGTACGGCTCCGACGTGCCCTGGTGGCGGGTCATCCGTTCGGACGGGCGCCCGCCGCAGGGCCTGGAGGACGAGGCGCTCGAGCACTGGCGCGCCGAGGGCACGCCGATGGTGCGCGGGCTCGTCGAGGGCGGGCGGGCCGACATGGGCGCGGCGCGCTGGGACTTCGGGGGAGCGTCCGCGCCGGGTGGGGGCGGTGCCGGCACGCGAGGCGGGCTGCACCACGTCGAGATCTGGGTCGAGGACATCGTGGCGGCCGGGCGCGAGTGGGGCTGGCTGCTCGGCCGGCTCGGCTACCACCTCGGTGACGACTGGGGCCATGGTCAGGCGTGGGAGCTCGGCTCGCTCTACGTCGTCGTCGAGAGCGGCCCCGACGTCGAGAAGGGTCGACACGAGCGCACGCGCGCCGGGCTGAACCACCTTGCCTTCCATGGCGGTTCGCGTGCCGAGGTCGACGCCCTGGTCGACGCGTGCGGCGAGGGTGGGTGGTCGCTGATGTTCGCCGACCGGCACCCCTACGCCGGCGGCCCGCAGCACTACGCGGCCTACCTCGAGAGCGGGGAGGGCTTCGAGGTCGAGCTCGTCGCGGCGGACCAGTAGGGGCGGGCCGCCCCCCTCCCGGGTCTGGTCAGCCCCGGTCGGGCCGGCCGCGGCGCCGGCCGCGGCCCGGCTGGAGCCCGCGGGGGTAGGGGCGGTCCGGATGGGGCAGGGCGTCGTGGACGATCCGGGGCAGCTGCGCCAGTGGACGGCGACGCTGCTGTTCCTTCCACTGCTCGTGCACGCGGGCCCGGTCCTCCAGGTTGAGCCGTGCCAGGACCTGCTCGACCGCGGCGAGGATCGAGCCGCGCAGGAGCCACGACGAGGTGTCCTCCCTGGCTCGCACGAGGATGAGCTCGGTGAGGATGGCCTGGGTCTCACGGAGGATGTCGAGGCTCTCGGCGAGGGCCTTCTCGGTGTCTTCCTCCCGTCCCTCCGACTCGGCGATGACGAAGCTGCCGAAGGCGCGCAGGCAGTCGGCGGTGTCGTGCAGGACCACGG
The DNA here is from genome assembly GCA_023451855.1 of Actinomycetes bacterium. GTDB lineage: Bacteria > Actinomycetota > Actinomycetes > Actinomycetales > Dermatophilaceae > Monashia. The sequence continues at coordinate 4,190 of JAEXXY010000431.1, read as the reverse complement.
CGAAGGCCGCGCGGAGCTCGTCCCCGTAGGGGTCCTCTGGGGTGCCCTGCGGAGGCAGCTCCGCGAGCAGGAGGGTGAAGAGCGCCCGGATGGCGAGCAGGCACTGCTCGAGGGTGTCGAGCGCCGAGGCCAGCACCGGCTCGACGTCGACGGTGCCCAGGGCGCGCGGGTTGAAGCGACGACTCTCCTTGAGGTGGCCGATCGTCTCCGTGGCCCGGGCGACCTCGCGGTTGGCCGAGCGGATCCGGTCGACCCAGGCCGTGACCTGCTCGCGGCTCACCGGGCCGGCCTCGAGCGCCTCGGCGGCATGGTCCAGGGCGGATGCCCCGGCCTCGACGACGCGCAGCAGGGACTGCCGGGCCTGGGCGATCGGCATGGCCGGCGGGTAGACGACGTTGAAGGCGATCCCGACCGCGGCGCCGATGAGCGTGTTGAGGATCCGGGTCTCGGACGCCACGTCGTGGTTGCTCACGCCGAGGATCAGCATGGCGCTGATCGGCGTCTCGAGCGCCTGCTCGCCCAGGCGCAGCACCTTGGCGAGCAGCAGGGACGCGGCGATCGCAGCGGCGAGGCTCCACCAGGTCAGGCCGATCCACGTCGACAGGAGGGTGGCGACGAGGACCCCGGACAGCACGGCGCCGACCCGGACCGCGCCCATCCTGATCGTCGAGAAGGCCGAGGCCTGCACGACCAGCAGTGCCGTGAGCGGTCCTGTGAGGTCGGGGGTGCCGGGCGTGACCACCTGCGACAGGACGTAGGCAGCCACGGCGGCCGCCGTGAGCCGCAGCGCCGTGCCCAGGGTCGGTCCCAGCCGTGCCGGCACCTCGCGCCACGTGGCGGGGTGGCCCGGCCAGGCCCAGGCGGCCAGACGCCTTCGCGGGGACTGTCTGCTGCCGTTCTCTGGTGACACGTGCTGCCCCCGGATGTGCGATGTGGCCCGCGTCCGGGCGGTGCGGGACACGTGCGTCCGTCCCACGCATCGTACGAGAAGGGCCGCCGGTCCACCGCTGCCGCCGCGTGAGACGTGGGTGTCAAGACTTGATTTGTTCAAGACAACCCGAAAGACTTCGACCATGGCCGGGACCGACGTCGAGGAGCTGCTGCGCGGGTCGAGCCTGCGCGTCACGCGCCAGCGCGTCGCCGTGCTGGAGGTGCTGCGCGACCACCCCCACGCCGACACCGACTCGGTGATCCGTCGCGTCCGCGAGGTCGCCGGAGACGTCTCCCACCAGGCCGTCTACGACGTCCTGCGCGCCCTCACCGACGCCGGCCTGCTCCGACGCATCCAGCCCGCTGGCTCCGTCGCGCGCTACGAGGTGCGCGTCGGTGACAACCACCACCACGTCGTGTGCCGTTCGTGCGGCGCCATCGCCGACGTCGACTGCGCCGTCGGCCACGCTCCCTGCCTCACGGCATCCGACGACCACGGCTTCGTCATCGAGCAGGCCGAGGTCGTCTACTGGGGCACCTGCCCCGACTGCTCCACCACGCGTATTGCCTGAAGTGACAACGAAGCCCGGAAGGATCCACTCATGACCGACAGCACCGACGACGTCACGCCCGAGAGCCCCCAGGGGGTGGACCGCAAGGCGGAGGGCGGCTGCCCGGTCATGCACGACTCGGCCACCGCGAGCGGCAGCGAGAGCGAGAACCCGGCGCTCGACTCCCCGAAGCCCAAGACCGGGGTCCGCCCCCACAGCCTCAAGGACTGGTGGCCCAACGCGCTCGACCTCTCGGTGCTGCACGCGCACTCGCCCCAGGGCAACCCGCTCGGACCGGACTTCGACTACGCGGCCGAGTTCGCCAAGCTCGACCTCGACGCGCTCAAGCAGGACATCGTCCACGTGCTGCACGACTCGCAGGACTGGTGGCCGGCCGACTTCGGTCACTACGGCGGCCTCATGATCCGTCTGAGCTGGCACGCGGCCGGCACCTACCGCATCTACGACGGCCGCGGTGGCGCCGGTGACGGCGGTCAGCGCTTCGCGCCGCTCAACAGCTGGCCCGACAACGGCAACCTCGACAAGGCTCGCCGCCTGCTGTGGCCCGTCAAGCAGAAGTACGGCCAGAAGATCTCGTGGGCCGACCTGCTCGTCCTGGCCGGCAACGTCGCGCTCGAGGACATGGGTTTCACGACCTTCGGCTTCGGCTTCGGCCGCGAGGACGTCTGGGAGCCCGAGGAGATCTTCTGGGGCCCCGAGGACACCTGGCTCGGCGACGAGCGCTACTCCGGGGACCGGCAGCTCGACGAGTCCCTCGGCGCCGTCCAGATGGGCCTCATCTACGTCAACCCGGAGGGCCCCAACGGCAACCCCGACCCGCTCGCCTCGGCGCGCGACATCCGCGACACCTTCGCCCGCATGGCGATGAACGACGAGGAGACGGTCGCCCTCATCGCCGGCGGACACACGTTCGGCAAGACCCACGGCGCCGGCGACCCCGACCTCGTGGGCCCCGAGCCCGAGGGCGCACCCATCGAGCAGCAGGGTCTGGGCTGGAAGAGCGAGTACGGCTCGGGCAAGGGTGCCGACGCCATCACCTCCGGCCTGGAGGTGACGTGGACGCGCACTCCGGTGCAGTGGAGCAACGACTTCTTCGAGCTCCTCTTCGCGCACGAGTGGGAGCTGGAGAAGAGCCCGGCCGGGGCCCACCAGTGGGTCGCGAAGGACGCTGAGGCGGTCATCCCCGGCCCCACGCCCGACTCGCCCAAGCGGCGGCCCACCATGCTGACGAGCGACCTCGCGCTGCGCTTCGACCCGACGTACGAGAAGATCTCGCGGCGCTTCAAGGACAACCCGGACGAGTTCGCCCTGGCCTTCGCCAAGGCCTGGTACAAGCTGCTCCACCGCGACATGGGCCCCGTCTCGCGCTTCCTCGGCCCCTGGGTGCCCGAGCAGCAGCTGTGGCAGGACCCCGTGCCGGCGCCCGAGGGCGAGACCATCGGCGACGCCGACGTCGCGGCCCTCAAGGAGAAGGTGCTCGGCTCCGGCCTGACGGTCAGCCAGCTCGTCTCCACGGCGTGGGCGTCGGCCGCGAGCTTCCGCTCCACCGACAAGCGCGGCGGCGCCAACGGCGCGCGCATCCGCCTGGAGCCGCAGCGCGGCTGGGCCGTCAACCAGCCCGAGCAGCTGGCCGCGGTCCTCGAGAAGCTCGAGGGCATCCAGAAGGAGTTCAACGACGCCGGCGGCGCCCAGGTCTCGCTGGCCGACCTCATCGTGCTCGCCGGCTCCGCCGCGGTCGAGAAGGCCGCCAAGGACGCCGGCGTCGAGGTGGCCGTGCCGTTCCACGCGGGCCGCACCGACGCGACGCAGGAGCAGACCGACGTCGACTCGTTCGCCGTCCTCGAGCCGCGCGCCGACGGCTTCCGCAACTACCTGCGGCCCGGCGTCAAGCTCCAGCCGGAGGTCCTGCTCGTCGACCGCGCCTACATGCTCGGCCTCACGGCCCCGGAGATGACCGTGCTCGTGGGCGGCCTGCGCGCCCTCGGCAACAACGTCGGCGGTACGGCCCACGGCGTGCTCACCGACCGCCCCGGCGTGCTGACCAACGACTTCTTCATCAACCTGCTGGCCCCCGGCACGCAGTGGAAGACGTCGGTGTCCGAGGAGAACGTCTACGAGATCCGCGACCTCGCCACGGGCGACCTCAGGTGGACCGCCACGGCCGTCGACCTCATCTTCGGCTCGAACTCGCAGCTGCGCGCCCTCTCGGAGGTCTACGCGAGCGACGACGCCAAGGAGAAGTTCGTCCGCGACTTCGTCGCGGCCTGGACGAAGGTCATGGAGCTCGACCGGTTCGACCTGCGCTGAGTCCGGCCTGAGTCGACCGCCTCAGCGCCCCGAGTGACCGCGAGGGCCTGGCACCACCCCGGTGCCGGGCCCTCGCGCGTGCCCTCAGAGGCTGCTCGTGGCGCGCGCGGTGCGGCCGTCCGGCGACTCGACGACCACTTCGACGGTGAGGGGAGCGACCGCCGGGAACCAGACGGCGTAGCGCCGCGCCCCGGCCGGCCCCTTGACCCGGACGGCGTGCACCTGCCCGTCGGCCGGGAACAGCGGCAGCCCGACCGGGATGTCGGCGAGCACGAGGTCGGCCCTCGCGACGACGACGAGCGGGAACAGCGGCCCGATCGGCGGGCGGAGTGGCCCGAGCGGCCCGAGCGGCCCGGCCGGCGTGAACGGTCCGGGCACGAC
>JAEXXY010000264.1 GCA_023451855.1 Actinomycetes bacterium | reverse complement strand
GCCAGGAACGCCCGCGCCACGGCACCGAAGTCGGTGACGGCGGTCGTCGGGGACAGCAGCGCGGCCCGTCCGGTGACGTGCGGCTCGACGTCCCGCAGGCCGTCCGGACCGAGCCGCTGCAGGCCGGGCACGCCGTTGGCCCGGGCCCGGCGCTCGAGCTCGCGCAGGCGGGTCTCCTCCTCGGCGTCGAGCGCCACGACCACCTTGCCGAGCTCGTCGTAGGGCAGGCCGCGCTCGCGGCAGTACTCCGCGAGCCGCCGCACGCCCTCCCGCGACAGGCGCGCCTTGTCCGAGCCGGGCGCGTAGTAGACGCCGGCGTGGACGACGCCGCTGTTGTGGCCGGTCTGGTGCGTGCCGGGCTCGGTCTCCTTCTCGAGCACCGTCACCTCGGGCGAGGTCCCACCCAGGCCGGGCCGGGTCAGGCGACGCGCCAGCGCCGCACCGACGATGCCGGCGCCGACGACGACCACGCGGGTCCGCGCCACCCCGGCGGTCACCTGCCCTTCTCGACGGCGTCGACGTCGGCCTGGGTGGTCGGCACGACGTGGCTGGCGTACGGGTCCGGGTGCCGGGCCACCCAGGCGCGGATGTACGGGCACAGCGCGACGATGTCGCGCCCGGACGCGATCGTCGCATCGAGCGCGGTACGCGCCAGGCGGCTCGCCAGCCCGTGGCCCTCGAGCTCCGGGCGCACCTCGGTGTGGAAGAAGACGACCCGGTCCGGGTGACCGTCGGTGCCCGGCACGACGACGTACTGGGCGATGCCGACGACGCGGTCGCCGTCGCGCACCTCCCAGCGGCCGGCGTCCGGTGCGTCGACGACGGTGAACCGGTCGGTGTCCTCGGTGTTCGGGTCGGTGGCACCGTCCTCGGGCTGGCTCGCGGGCTCGCTCATCGCCCCAGCATGGCAGGGTGGCGCCATGGCGAAGTACTTCGACGTCCACCCGGTCGACCCCCAGCCGCGCGCGATCCGCCAGGCCGTGCAGGTGCTGCGCGACGGTGGTCTCATCGCGTACCCGACCGACTCGTGCTTCGCCCTCGGCTGCACCCTCGACAACCCCGAGGGCAAGGAGCGCATCCTGCGCATCCGCCAGCTCGACGACAAGCACCACTTCACGCTCGTGTGCGCCGACTTCGCCCAGCTCGGCCAGTTCGTGCACCTCGACAACGCCGTCTTCCGGGCCGTCAAGGCCGCCACGCCCGGCCCCTACACCTTCATCCTCCCGGCCACCAAGGAGGTGCCGCGCCGCCTCCTGCACCCCAAGAAGAAGACCGTCGGGGTGCGCATCCCCGAGCACCCGGTAGTCCGGGAGCTGCTCCGCGAGCTCGGCGAGCCGATCCTGTCGAGCACCCTGCTGCTGCCCGGGGATGACGAGCCCATGACCGAGGGCTGGGCCATCAAGGATCGCCTCGACCACGTGGTCGACGCCGTCATCGACTCGGGGGAGTGCGGCCTCGAGCCGACGACGGTCGTCGACTGGTCCGAGGGCTACCCCGTGGTGACACGCGTCGGCGCGGGGGACCCGTCGCCCTTCGAGTGAGCCGGTGCGCGCCGGATGCGCGCCGGGCGTGGCCCACTGTCGCGACGTCCTCCGGTGCTGTTCAATCGGCCCATGAGCCACGCGCCGACGAAGGAGTCGATGACGGCACTGCTCGCGGGGCTCGACCCTGCCGAGCGGGAGACGATCCGGCTGCGCCTCGACCGTTACACCGACGACCTCGTCACGGCGCTCGCGACGCTCTACCCGGAGCACGACGTGTCGGCGCTCGCCCTGCGCCTCATCGACCGCGCCGTCACGGGCTTCCGTGAGCGCGACCCCGAGCTGCGCCGCCTCGACCAGAAACGCCTCCTTCGGCCCGACTGGCTCCAGCAGCCCGACATGTTCGGGTACGCCTGCTACACAGAGCGGTTCGCGGAGGACCTGCAGGGCATGGTCGGGCGCCTGGACTACCTGCGCGACCTCGGCGTCACCTATCTGCACCTCATGCCGCTGCTGCTGCCGCGCGAGGGCGACAACGACGGCGGCTACGCCGTGGCCGACTACCGGCGGGTCCGGCCCGATCTCGGCGACCTCGAGGACCTGCGGGCCCTGACCCGCGCCCTGCGCACCGAAGGGATCTCACTCGTCCTCGACCTCGTCCTCAACCACGTGGCGCGCGAGCACGACTGGGCCCGGCGGGCCCGGGCGGGGGAGTCGCGCTACCGCGACTACTTCCACGTCTACCCGGACCGGGTCATGCCCGATGCCTACGAGCGCACCCTGCCGGAGGTCTTCCCCGACTTCGCGCCCGGCAACTTCACGTGGGACGACGAGCTCGGCGCCTGGGTGTGGACGACCTTCAACGAGTGGCAGTGGGACGTCGACTGGTCCAACCCCGACGTCCTCGTGGAGTACGCCGAGATCGTCCTGCACCTGGCCAACCTCGGCGTCGAGGTGCTGCGCCTCGACGCCATCGCCTTCACGTGGAAGAGGCTGGGCACCAACTGCCAGAACCAGCCCGAGGTGCACGCCGTGGCCCAGGCCCTGCGGGCCGTCGCGCGCATCGCGTGCCCCGCCCTCGCGTTCAAGGCCGAGGCGATCGTCGGGCCTCGCGACCTCGTCCAGTACCTCGGCCTCGGTGCGCACGCCGGACGCGTCAGCGACCTCGCGTACCACAACAGCCTCATGGTGCAGGTCTGGTCGATGCTCGCGACCGGGCGCACGCACCTGGCGCGGGTCGCGCTCGCGTCGCTGCCACCGACCCCGCCGAGCGGCACCTGGATCTGCTACGTGCGCTGCCACGACGACATCGGCTGGGCCATCGACGACGAGGACGCCGCCCGCGCGGGTCTCGACGGGTTCGCCCACCGCCGCTTCCTGTCCGACTGGTACGCCGGCGACTTCCCGGGCTCGTGGGCACGCGGGCTGGTCTTCCAGGCGAATCCGACCACCGGCGACAAGCGGATCTCCGGCACGGCCGCGGCCCTGACGGGGCTGCAGGCCGGCGAGGAAGCCGGCGACCGCGAGGGGCGTGACCTCGGCCTGGCCCGGCTGTTCCTGGCGCACGCCGTCGTCGCAGGCTGGGGCGGCATCCCGGTCGTGTGGAGCGGCGACGAGCTCGGCCTGCCCAACGACCCGCTGTGGGACCTCGAGCCCGGCCACGAGGACGACAACCGGTGGGCCCACCGCGAGCGCCTGGACTGGAGCGTCGCCGCCCGGCGGGCCGACCTCGCGACCGACGCGGGCAAGGCGTTCCAGGGGCTGCGCCACCTCGCGCGCGTTCGCGCCGCCCTGCCACAGCTGCACGCGTCGGCACCCGTGCGCGTCATCGACGACAGCGACGACGGCGTCCTCGTCGTCGTGCGCTCGCACCCGAGCGGGCCGATGGTCGGTGTCTACAACGTGACCCCGACGTGGCGCACCGTGGCCGTCCGGCACCTGCGCGAGGCCGGGATCGCCCAGCCTGTCGATGCCCTCGGCGGTCACCCGGTCTACGCCGGACCTGATGGGATGGCCGCCCTCAGCCCGTACGCCGCGTGGTGGGTCGTCGACGCGTCAGCGTGACCCGTACCCGACCGCCCACCTCCTTGGTAAAGGTTGTGCGATAACCTTTATCAAGGAGGTGGAGCACATGGCGGTCAGCTGGCCCGCCCTCGGTCGCCGCACGGTGCCGTGGCAGCCCGTCGAGGGGCTGCTCGACCTCTCACGCCGGGCCCTGCGGTCGACGCCGCGCACCTACGACGCCGCCCTCGTGCCGGCCGTCGTCGACGCGTCGCTCGTGCTGCCGGGCGACCTCGCCGCCGACCTCGACGAGGCCACCCGGCTGCTCGCGGCGTTCGACGCCGGGGGAGCGGGGGAGATCGCGCCGTTCGCCTCGGTCCTGCTGCGTTCGGAGAGCGCGGCCAGCTCGCAGATCGAGAACCTCACGTCGTCGGCCCGGGCGCTCGCCGAGGCCGAGATCGGCGCGGGCAACCGCGCCAACGCCTCGCTCATCCTCGGCAACGTCCGCACGATGCAGGCAGCGCTCGACCTCGCAGGCCGGCTCGACGAGTCGGCCATCCTGTCGATGCACCGGGCGCTCATGGCCCAGCAGGTGCGACACGCGGCAGGGGAGTGGCGCACCGAGCAGGTGTGGGTCGGGGGCTCGCCCCTGCACCCGGGCCAGGCCGCGTACGTCCCTCCGGTCGCCGCCGACCTGCCTGGCCTCGTCGCCGACCTCATCGCCTTCATGGACCGCGACGACCTGCCACCGCTGGCCCAGGCGGCCCTGGCCCACGCGCAGTTCGAGACGATCCACCCGTTCACCGACGGCAACGGCCGCACCGGGCGGGCGCTGCTGCACTCGGTGCTGCTGCACACCGGGGCGATCCACCGGGTCACGGTGCCGATCTCGGCAGGTCTGCTCGCCGTGCGCGACGACTACTTCGCGGCCTTGACCGCCTACCGCGCCGGCGACGCCGAGCCGATCCTGCGGTGCGTGGCGGGGGCCGCCCGCAGCGGCGTGCACATCGGCGAGCGACTCGTCGGGACGCTCCGAGCCGTCCGCGGCGAGTGGGACGAGCGGCTCACGGCCCGTGGCGGATCCGCGGCTCGCCTCGCGCTCGACCTGCTCGTGCGCCAGCCCGTCGTCACCGCGCGCGTCGTGGCTCGCGAGCTCGGTGTCACCGCCCCCACCGCCCAGACGGCGATCCAGCGCCTCGTCGCCGACGGCGTCCTCGTCGAGTCCACCGGCCACCGGCGCAACCGGGTCTACCGCGCACCCGACGTCCTGCGGGCGCTCGACGAGTACGCCGCCGGCTTGGGTCGTAGAGCAGGGTGATCGAGTCTCATTGCGCCACACTGTAATTCGCCCATAATCGACATTATGCAATGGCGTTCGTGACCGTCCGCGGCGTCAGAAGACCTTCGGGACGAGCTGGATCCTGACCGCCTCCACGCGCTTGCCTTGCCCGACCGTGCCGGCCGTCGCGCCGTCGACCACCCAAGGCTGCCAGCCGATGTCCTGCACGTACGCCGAGTAGCGGACGGAGTAGAACCTCGCGAGCTCACCCGTGAGCCGGATCTGGAGTGCCTCCAGCCGCCGCGCCTGGCCGACGGTGCCGATGATGGCCGGCGGCTCCGTCCACGCCATCCAACCCAGACCCTGGACGTCGGCGCGGTACTCCACCTCGCCCGGGAAGGGCAGGCGCGCTGTCGACATCCGCAGCGCCTCGAGACGCAACGCGCGACCCGTCGTGCCGGCGACGGCGCCGTCGCTCACGGCCGCCATCCAACCGATGTTCTGCACGTGCGCCGCATACGTCGTCGACGGCGCCTTGGCCAGCAGCCGCACCTGGATCGCCTCGATGCGCAGGGACCGACCTGTCGTGCCGGCCATGGCGCCGTTGCGGACCCAGCCCATCCAGCCGAGGTTCTGCACGTGCACGCGGTAGGAGAGGTCGAACCGCGAAGCGAGCTCTCCCGTGAGGCGCAGCCGGACCGCCTCGAGCCGGAGGGAGCGACCGGTCGTGCCCACCAGGGCGCCGGGTGCACCCCAGCCCATCCAGCCGAGGTTCTGCACGTAGCCGCTGCCCTGCACCCCGCCGGTCAGCGTCGTGCCGGACACGGCGAACCTCAGCGCCTCGAGGCGCCGCGCCTCGCCGGTCGTGCCGGCGATCATGCCCGACGACACCGCCGGCTGCCAGCCGGTCCCCGCGAGGTACGCGGGGAAGGTCAGCGTCGGCACGCCGGTGCCGTACGCCAGGCGCAAATAGGCGGCGCGAGCCGACATCCAGTTCTTGAAGGACCGCATGCCCGGCTCGAACGAGCCCGTCGTGTACCCGTGGTTGCCGTCCCACCGCTGGAAGTTCAGGTGGGCCGAGTCCTCGATGTAGGCCCCCAGCTCGTCGATCCGGTCCAGCGTCGCGTCGATCCGGCTACGGAAGGTGGAGGCGTACATCTGCCTCGTCAGCTCGATGAACTGCTTGTTGCGCATCAGCGTCTCGAACCAGTTGTGCCGCTTGACCCGGAGGTAGGTCGTGGACTTGACGTACTCGGCGGTGGGGTCGCCGCCCCAGATCTTCGGGGTGAAGTTGCCCATCGCGACGTCCATGTCCCACACCGGCCCGGCGTGGAGCTTGTCGCCGGGGCCGTCCTTGTAGAAGTAGACGCTCGAGCGGTCGAAGTCGTAGTTCTCCGTGAGCTCGTGGAGGAAGCCGTACTTCACGAACGAGTCCACGTCGATGAGGGAGCTGATCTTCTGCCAGTCAGGCACCGGTGCGTAGAGCGCCGTCTCCAGCGCGTTGACGTCGGCCTGGACCTCCGCGTAGGCGACGGCCACGGTGGGATCGAGCACGTCATCCACCCCGAGCGTCGCGTCCTTGAGCACGAACAGCGTCCCGGTGCGGCTCGTCAGGAAGTAGTGCGGTTCCGCCCTGCCGTGGATGGGGTCCTGCTCGAGGAGCACCCCGTGCTCGTCGGTGAGGGCGACCCGGTTGGTGCCGACCTCGGTCTTCTCGACGAGCAGGTAGCTGCCGAGGTACTCGCCGTTGATGGCGAGGTCGACGTGCCTCGACTCGGGCGAGTACGCCAGGCCGAAGGAGTCAGCCAGGTCGTAGGCGATCTTGTTGCGCAGCAGCGAGGGGTCCTGGTGGTTGGCCAGCAGCACCCAGGTCCGGCTCGCCTGCATGCCGAGGGGGCCGACCGCAGTCGTGAACTTGATCTGGTACGGCCGTTTGTCGAGGGTCCACGTGAAGTTGCCGCGGCCCTTGATCGTCGCACTCGCGTCGACGATGTCGTTGGCCGGCGTGGAGCCGTCGACGAGGTTGACCGTGGCCTTGACGGAGTTGTCCTTGGAGGCGTGGAGGTACTCGAGGGTGTTCTTCGTCGGGTCCGGGTCGGTCAGCGCCACGGCGACGAGCGGCAGGTTCGTCAGCGGCGTGGGGGCCGCCGCGACCGCGCTCGGCCCCGGGCGCGCGACCGTCGCCGACGCGGACGCCTGTGCCGTGGCAACCGCTGCCGGAGTCAGAAGGGACAGGGCCAGAAGGGCGACCAGGCCGCCCCGTCGTCGCAGCAACATGATGCTTTGCCCTCCCCGGGCCGAATTGGCGTGAATTGCCACTGTTAGGCGTATTGCGTTGTGCCCCAATGGAATTGGCAGCACGGCCCCGATAGTTCGAGAGTAGGCACGACCCACCCGCCGCGTCAGCGGATCGGCGAACTCTGCGGTCGGCGACCCCTCGGGGAGTGGGCGACTAGAGGCTCAGGTCCACCCAGGCGCCGTGCGGGTGGGCGACGCCGATGACCTGCGGCTCGCGCTCGGTCCCGTCGACCCACGTCCTCAGCCCGAGCACTGTCGGACCGCCATCGGCCCTGGCGTCGTCCGGTAGCCCGGGCACGCAGCCGGGCGGCTCCGCGGTGAACCACGTGAGGCGCGGGATGCCGGTGGCGATCCGCGCCAGCTCGTCAGCGAGCGCGACGCGTCGCTCCCGCTCGACATAGGTCAGCGACCACGAGCTGTAGACGACGACGTGCTCGGCGCCGGCCGTCGCCTGACCGAGCGCGGCGTCGACCGCCCGCGACGCGTCGTGGACGAGGTCGCCGGCGAGGATGGGCGGAGGGTCGTGCCGCAGCAGCTCGCGTGCGGACCGGAACCGCTCGACGCGCCCCGGCACGTCGGGCCACAGGCAGGCCTCCAGCCAGCGGACCGCCTCGTCGTCGTCGAGGTCCACGGGCGCGAGGTCGAGGCCGACGCGAGCACGAACGTCCGGCAGTCCGGCACCTCGTGCGTCCAGCGCGGCAGCGACGCCTCCGCGGTCGACCCCCGAGCACCGCACCCGGGACGTGGCGTCACCGAGGTGTGCGGACCCGTGCGGCGAGGTCAGCTCGACGGCATACCGGTCGACGCCGAGCAGCAGCCCGGCGCTCGCGCCGAGCTCGACGAGGGCCACCGGCACGTCCGGTCGGTCGACCGTGGCCACGGCGAGACCGGCGGCGACGTAGACGCACCGGTTGACCTCGTTCGTCTGCGTCGTGCGAGTCGCCATGAGCCGCCGCAGCTCGGAGGCGTGGTCCAGGACGGTGGTGCGCACGTCGGGCCACGGGTCGCCCTCGGGCACGGCGTCGCGGCCCACGACGCTGGCGTACCAGCGGGCCGCGGGGACGTCGGGCCGGCGCAGGACGAGGTCGTGCAGCGCCGCGAACCACAGCACCGGACGCGCCTGGCCCGGTCGCGCCGACACGAGCAGCGCGGCGGTCTCAGGGTCCTCGGCGACACGTCGGCTCACCGAGCCGTAGAGCGGCAGCGACGCGTACTCCGCACCGAACTCGCGGAACCGGCGCTGCACGTGCGCGAGGCGCTCGCCCTCGCCGTCGGCGTCTGCCTCGCGCGAGGTGTGCCGGTCAGAAGCCGGTCGCACCGTCGACCCGCTCGCGCACGAGGTCGCCATGACCGTTGTGACGGGCGTACTCACCGATGAGGTGCACGTAGACGAACCGCACCGAGAACGGCTCGCCGCCGGACCGCACGACGTGGTCGAGGTCGTGGGCAGCCGCCACGGCGTCGGCCTCGCGCCATTCGTCGAGCAGGGCCGCGTAGTCCTCGGCGGCGCGCTCGGGGTCCAGCTCGTCGAAGTCGCGGTCGACGCCCTCGCCGAAGCCGTGCAGCGGCGCGACGTCCTGGTCGCCGACACGCTGCCGCCACCAGATGCGCTCGACCTTGCGCAGGTGACGCAGCAGCCCGAGCAGGCTGATCCCGGAGGGCTCGACGGAGCGCGTCGCCAGCTGCTCGCCGGTCAGGCCCGAACAGAGCGCGAGGAGCGTGGCCCGGTGGAAGGCGAGGAGCCCCGAGAGGAGCTCGCGCTCGCCGGCGACGAGCGAGCCTCCCGGCTGCTCGACCGGCGGCGCGGTCCACGGAGCCGCGGGCTCGGTCGGGTCCGTCGGCGTCGGGGTGGTCGTCACGGAGTACCTCCGAAGTGGGTGCTGTGCAGGGGGTTTCGCTCGAGCAGGACGGCGACCTCGTGGTGCGAGGTCTGCGGGAACATGTCGAACAGACGCGCCTCCACGGGACGCAGCGACGGCATCGCGCCGAGGTCGCGGGCCAGGGTGTCGACGTTGCAGCTGGAGTAGAGCACGTGCGAGGCCGGCGACGCCTCGAGCCATGCGGCGAGCCGTGGACCGATGCCCCGCCGCGGCGGGTTGACGACGACGAGCCCACGGCCGGAGTCGGACTCGGTCACGCCTGGCAGCGCGGTCACGTCGGTGGCATCGCCCACGGTGAAGTCCAGGTCGGCCCCCGACGCACCCGCTGCCGTGAGCGCGGCAGCGCTCCGGCGGGCGGAGGCGATGGCCTCAGGAGCCACCTCGACGCCCCGGACGACACGGTCGGGCCGGCCCGGCGCGACCGCTGCCTGCAGCGCGAACCCGCCGACGCCGCAGTAGAGGTCGAGGACGGCGGCCGGGTCGACCCGCGCCACCCAGTCGCGCGCCTGCCGGTAGAGCGCCGTGGCGACCCCGGTGTTGGTCTGGAAGAAGCTGTTGGGTCGCAGGAACAGCTCGACGTCGTCGAGGCGCATCGGCAGGACGTCGGCGTCGGTGAGGACGATCTCGACCTCGCCCTCCGTGACGGCCTTGTGCTCCGGCTGCAGGTTGACCGACACGACGCGGACCCCGGGCAGCGCCTCGAGGATCACCGACAGGCGTGAGCGCAGCAGGGCCAGGTGCTTCTGGGAGCGCAGGACGAAGCGGAGCATCGAGTCCCCGTCGGGGGAGTGGGTCAGCAGGACGTGCTTGACCTCGCCACGACGTGACGGCACGTCGTACGGCTCGAGGGCGAGTACGTCGAGGAGGTCGGCGACCCGGGGCACGAGCTCGGCGAGTCCGGGCTCGTAGAGGCCGCAGCGGCGCAGGTCGGTGCCGAGGCCGCCGCGGTCGAGGATGCCGACCGTCACCGCACCGGGGGAGCCCCCGACGACGAGCTTGGCCTTGTTGCGGAAGTGCGACTCGGGACCGGCGTGCGCCGGCAGCCACGTGACGCCGGCGGTGACCGGTGCGAGGACGTCGACGACGTGACGCTGCTTGTCGGCCAACTGCCGGTCGTAGGGGACGCCCATGAGGGTGCACGAGCGGCACCGGTCGGCGTCGAAGTAGTCGCAGTGCATCGGGGCCAAGGCTACGGTCACCGGGCGTCGTCTACCGCCTGGGGTAGAGGGCCACTCTGGGTTGAAATGACATAATGTCGATTATCGGCGTTATGGAGGTGAGCACGGAGCAGCCGGGCATGCCCGATGGCCTCAGGCATGCCCACCGGACCCGATGACGCGCAACCACGTGCGCAGCGCCCCCTCCAGCGACTCACGCTGCTGCGGCGTCAGGCCCGCGAGCAACCGGTCGTCGGCGGCCAGCACGTCGGCCAGGATCTCGTCGACGCGCTGACGCCCGCGCGCCGTCAGCCGCACGTGCACCGTGCGCCGGTCCGGCTCCTCACGGACGCGCTCGACGAAACCGAGCTTCTCCAGGGCCGCCACCCGCTGCGTCGTGGCACCGGGCGTCACCCGGCAACGTCTCGACAGCTCACCGGCCGTCAGGCGGAACGGTGCGCCGGCACGACGCAGCGTCCCGAGGACGTCGACGTGGCTCTGGTCGAGCCCGTGGGTGGCCAGCGCGGCCGAGCGCGCGTCGGCCGCGAGCCCCGCCAGGCGCACGAGCGGCGTCACGATGCCGACCGAGGACACGTCGAGGTCGGGACGTTCGCGGCGCCAGGCGTCGACGACGCCTTGCACCTCATCCCCCGGAACCCTCTCCACCCGCAATACTTTAGCGCTAAATCGGTGCCTGTGGTGGGTCCGTCGGTGGCAGCATCGACGACACAGACGTCAGGGGCCGGTCGCGTCGGCCCGGACGGCGCACGAGGGGTGAGCCATGGACCTGTCCACGTTCTACGCCGTCGTCTCGGCCACGTGCTTCACGCTCGTCGGGCTCTGGTGGTCGGCGGTCGACCGGCGCCGCGAGCTGCTCCGCTCCCCCACGACCCGTCGCCTCGTCGGCGGGGTGTACCTCACCTTCCTGCTCCCCGGTGTCATGGGCCTCTTCGCCCAGGTCGACCCCGGGCGCTCCGGCCTCTGGCGCACGACCTTCGGGGCGGCCGCCCTCGTCGGTGCGTGGTCGACGATCCGGCTCGTCCGCGAGGACCGGGGCCCCGGCCCCCGCGGCCCCTTCCGGCGGCACCGCTGGCTCGTCGCCGTGCTGTTCCTCGTCGTGCTCGCCTTCGGGGTGGCTCCAGAGCTCGCCGACGGCCTCGGGCTGAGCGGCCTGCAGGGAGCAGCCATCGCCATCTCGTGCCTCGTCGTGCTCGCGCACGGGCTCGCCTGGGAGCTGCTGACGACCGACGACGAGCCCGGCGTCGACAGCGGCGTCGAGCGCGGAACACACGGCCACTCCCCCGACGCCGCCCCGGCCGACGGATGAGCCGTCCGCGAGCCGCGGCGGATCACCATGTGGCAGCGGCGTGTTGGTGCCGTGGACCGCCCGAGCGCCACGCCCGTGTGGGACGCTCCTGACATGTCCGAAGTCGTCGTCAACGCCGCCCGACCGGAGACCAAGGAGCAACGCTCCTGGTACTGGTACGACTGGGCCAACTCGGCCTACGTCACGACGACGGCGACCGTGCTCATGGGTCCCTACCTCACGGCCATCGCCAAGGAGGCCGCCTGCCCGGGGATCAAGAGCGGCCAGGACTGCCTGACCAACCTGTCGGTCCTCGGCGTCCCGATCTCACCCGGGTCCGTCTACCCGTACACCGTCACCATCTCGACGATCATCTCGGCGATCTTCCTCATCTTCGTCGGGGCCATCGCCGACCGCAGCGAGCACCCGACGCGCCTGTTCGCGGGCTTCGCGTGGGCCGGTGCCGTCGCCGGTTCGCTGATGTTCTTCGTGTCGGGCACGAACTGGCAGCTCGGCGTCGTGCTCGTCATCGTCGCCACGCTGTGCCTCGGCGCGTCCCTCGTCATCTATGACTCGCTGCTCATCCGGATCGCCAACGAGAACGAGCGCGACCGGGTGTCGTCCAAGGGGTGGGCGCTCGGCTACCTCGGCGGTGGCATCCTGCTCGCCCTGAACTTCGGCCTGATGAGCTTCTACGACAAGCTCGGCCTGACCGAGGGCATGGCCGTGCGGATCAACCTGCTCAGCGCCGGCCTCTGGTGGGCCGGGTTCACCTTCATCCCCTACCTCGGGCTACGGCACCTGACCGGCACCGTGACCACCCCGGTCGAGCGCTCCGCGGGCGTCGTCGGGGGCAGCATCGCCCAGCTGCGCAAGACCTTCCGCGAGCTGCGCCACTACCCCCAGACGCTGCTGTTCCTCGTCGCCTACCTCTTCTTCAACGACGGCATCCAGACCGTCATCGGCAACTCGAGCCTGTACGGCCAGGAGGAGCTCGGCTTCTCCCAGAGCACCGTGCTCGGGCTCTTCCTCTTCGTGCAGTTCGTCGCCTACGGCGGCGCGCGGCTCTTCGGTGCCGTCGCCGCCCGCATCGGCGCCTGGCGCACCGTGCTGTCCGGCATCGCGATGTGGACCGTCGTCGTCGTCATCGCGTTCTTCGTCCCGGCCGAGCAGCTGGCGCTCTTCTTCGCGCTCGGGCTGCTCATCGGCATCGTCCTCGGCGGCACCCAGGCCCTGTCGCGCTCGCTCTACAGCCAGCTCATCCCGCAGGGCCGGGAGGCGGAGTTCTTCAGCCTCTACCAGGCCATGGAGCGCGGTACGAGCTGGTTCGGCACGCTGATCTTCGGCCTCGTGTACCAGTTCAGCCACAGCTACCGGTGGGCCATCGTGGCCCTCGTCGTGTTCTTCGTCATCGGCGGCGCCCTGCTCTCACGCGTCCGGATGCGCGAGGGCATCGAGCAGGCCGGCAACCCGGTCCCTGCTGTGATCTGAGACGCGTTTACAATTCGCGGCCGCACGGGGAACAACCAAACCGTTCCGCTCGTTCATGCGTCTGTGAGGGTAAGACACCCACAGGGTGTCGTATAGAGGCAGATGTCTGGAGGGGTCCACATGGCCGATCGAGCACTTCGCGGTTCCAACCTCGGTGCACGCAGCATGGAGTCGGACGACAACGTCGTCCCCAGTGAGCGACAGCTCACCGTCTACGTGTGCCCCGAGGGCCACCGAACCGAGCTTCCGTTCTCGATCGAGGCCGACGTACCTCCCACCTGGGAGTGCCGCTGCGGCCTCGACGCGAAGCTGCAGGGTGGCGGGCCCGAGCCGGAGGCCAAGCCCGTCAAGCACCAGCGCACGCACTGGGACATGCTCCTGGAGCGTCGCTCCATCCCTGAGCTCGAGGAGCTCCTGGAGGAGCGCCTGACGCTGCTGCGCGAGTCCCGTGGCGAGAAGCCGCGTCGGCGCAAGACCGCCTGACGCCCTCCCACGGCACGAACCACCGAGGAGCCCGCCCCGTTCGTGGGGGCGGGCTCCTCGTCATGTCATCGACCCTCGGGCACGCGTGGGCCGCAGTCACCCACGGTCGTCCACCGGCAGTCGGTCACTGGTCGTCGTCGATGATCTCGCCCTCGACGACGTCCTCGCTCGAGGCGGACCGCGTCGGGCCGGACGGCGGGGCCTGGGTGTCCCAGCCGGGCTGGGCCGTGACCGTCGGGCCGCCGAAGCGCTCGGCCGAGGCGATGAGGTGTCGCGAGATGACGGCCTCGAGCAGCCGTCGGGCCACTGGCCGGGTCACGGGCAGCACGAGGAGCAGACCCACGACGTCGGTGATGAACCCCGGAACGAGCAGCAGCGTGCCGCCGGCGAGCACGACGGCCCCGTCGGCGAGCTCGCGGGCCGGCATCCGGCCGCTGCGCACCGCCTGCTCGAGCGCCCGCCACGCCTTGCCGCCTCCGCGCCTGATGATCCAGGCGCCGAGCACCGACGTGGCGAGGATGAGCAGGAAGGTCCACCACCCGCCGAGCACCTCGCCCACCGCGACGATGACGGCGATCTCGACGATCGGCAGGACGAGGGCCGCGACGACCCCGAGCCGGGACAGTCGCAGCCTTCGTCGGCCACCCGAGCCACCGGGGCCACCCGCTCGCCCGCCCCGACGCGGGGGCGTCGTCACGACCGCTCCCCCACCGGCGCCGACGCGCGGCGCCGGCCGGAAGCCAGGCCGCGCATCTGGGCGACCCGGTGCTGCACGCCCCAGCGCGTGACGCTCGTCAGCGCCTCGCGGACGATGTCGTGCCCCATCTTCGAGACGCCGATCTCGCGCTCGACGAAGGTGATCGGCACCTCGACGACGCGCAGCCCGGCCCGCACGGCACGCAGCGTCAGGTCGATCTGGAAGCAGTAGCCCTGCGACTGGACGCCGTCCAGGCTCATGGTGCGCAGCGCGCTCGTGCGGTAGACGCGGTAGCCGGCGGTGGCGTCGTTGACGTGCATGCCGAGCATGAGCTTGGTGTAGACGTTGGCGCCGACCGACAGGATCTTGCGGTGCACCGGCCAGTTGCGCACCTCGCCGCCGCGCACCCAGCGGGCCCCGATGACGAGGTCGGCGTCGGCGAGCGCGGCCAGCAGCGACGGCAGCTGCTCGGGAAGGTGCGAGCCGTCGGCGTCCATCTCGACGGCGGCGTCGTAGCCCTCGTCCATGAGAAGGCGGAAACCGGCGAGGTAGGCCTTGCCGAGGCCCTCCTTGCCGCTGCGGTGCATGACGCGCACCTGCGGGTCCGACGCGGCGATCGTGTCGGCGACGGTACCGGTGCCGTCGGGCGAGTTGTCGTCGAGGACGACGACGTCGACCTCCGGCGCGCTCGCCCGCACGCGAGCGACGATCCCCGGCAGGTTCTCGCGCTCGTTGTAGGTCGGGATGAGCACGGCCACCCGGGTGGCCGGCTCACGTTGCGTCGTCGTCATCCTCGTCCTTGCGTCCTTCTCGTGTCTGCCGTCGTCGGAGGCTCGCTCCTGCCGACCCTGCGACCAGCGCCAGCAGCGACGCGGCCGCGAGCCACTCGGGTGCCTCACCGACGCGCGTCGCCAGGGTCGGCGCGTCCCGCAATGGTAGGGCCCCGCGCACGAGCGCCTGTGTGAACAACGAGGTGACCTGGTGGGCGGTTCCGTCGGGGGTGATGAGGGCGCTCTGGCCCACGGTCGAGACGTGCACGACGGACCGGCCGAGCTCCATGGCACGGATCCGGCTGATCGCCAGCTGCTGCGGCGACTCGGCGGTGAAGCCGAAGGTCGCGTTGTTCGTCTGGACGACGAGCACGTTGGCGCCGGAGGTCACGACCTCGCGCATGATGTCGTCGTAGGCCACCTCGAAGCAGATGGCGATGCCGGCGCGGATCTGCTGGCCGTTCGCCGTCTGCACCGTGAAGACCCCGGGACCGGTGCCCTGGGCGAAGTCGCGCCGGACGAGGTCGACCTCCTTGCTGAACCTGCGCCAGAAAGCGCGGTCCGGGATGTACTCGGCGAAGGGCACGGGATGGCGCTTGACGTACCGGTCGGTGAGGCCGGCGCCCGGTTCGAAGAGCAGCGACACGTTCGAGAGCATGCCGGCCGGCTCCTCGAGCAGGCCCCCGACGATGAGCGGACGCTTGAGGTCGTCGACCGTCTCGAGGATGAGCGACTTGGCGTCGAGGTTGCGCAGGGGGTCGATGTCGGAGGCGTTCTCGGGCCAGACGACGAGGTCGGGGGCCGGCGCCCGGCCCGCAGCGACGTCCTCCTGCGCCTTGTGCGTCGCCGCGACGTGGTTGTCGAGCACCGCGCGTCGCTCGGCGTTGAAGTCGAGGCCCGGGTGCGGCACGTTGCCCTGCACCCCGAGGAACTGCGCGGTCGGGCCGTCGGTCGGCAGCGGCACGGCCAGCCCGGCGAGGCCGAGCAGGACCGCACCGACGA
>JAEXXY010000260.1 GCA_023451855.1 Actinomycetes bacterium | reverse complement strand
CCCGACCCGGACGGTCGGGCGCTCGAGGACCGCGAGGAGGCCGACCGCGCACCGCCGCCACCGGGGCGACCCGACGCCGAGGACGACGACGAGCGACCCGGGCGGGGCGGCGTGCGGTCGGCCACGGGACTCAGCCCTCGCTGCCGAAGCGGGCGGCGTCGAAGCGCGGGAACGCGCCGGGACCGGCGTAGACCGCGGCGTCGTCGAGCTCCTCCTCGATGCGCAGCAGCTGGTTGTACTTCGCGACGCGCTCGGAGCGGGCCGGGGCGCCGGTCTTGATCTGACCGCAGTTCGTCGCGACGGCGAGGTCGGCGATCGTGACGTCCTCGGTCTCGCCGGAGCGGTGGCTCATCATGCAGCGGTAGCCGTTGGTCTGCGCGAGGGTCACGGCATCGAGGGTCTCGGTCAGCGTGCCGATCTGGTTGACCTTGACGAGCAGGGCGTTGGCCGTGCCCGTCGAGATGCCGCGGGCCAGGCGCTCGGGGTTGGTGACGAAGAGGTCGTCACCGACGATCTGCACCTTGGAGCCGAGCAGGTCGGTCATGGACTTCCAGCCGTCCCAGTCCTCCTCGTTGAGCGGGTCCTCGATGGACACGAGCGGGTAGGCCTCGACGAGCTCGGCGTAGTAGGCGATCATCTCGTCGGCCGACTTGCTCGCACCCTCGAACGCGTAGGAGCCGTCCTCGAAGAACTCGGACGCCGCGACGTCGAGCGCGAGGGCGATGTCACGGCCCGGCTCGTAGCCCGCCGCGCGGATGGCGTCGAGGATGAGGTCGAGCGCGGCCCGGTTGGACTCGAGGTTCGGGGCGAAGCCGCCCTCGTCGCCGAGGCCGGTGGCGAGGCCACGGTCGTGCAGGACCTTCTTCAGCGCGTGGTAGACCTCTGCGCCCCAGCGCAGGGCCTCGCGGAAGGTGGGCGCCCCGATCGGGGCGATCATGAACTCCTGGATGTCGACGTTGGAGTCGGCGTGCGACCCACCGTTGAGGATGTTCATCATCGGCACGGGCAGGACGTGCGCGTTGGGGCCGCCGACGTAGCGGAACAGCGGCAGCCCGGCCGACTCGGCGGCGGCGTGGGCGACGGCCAGCGAGACGCCGAGGATGGCGTTGGCGCCGAGGTTCTCCTTGTTGGCCGAGCCGTCGAGCGCGAGCATCTCGGCGTCGATGAGCCGCTGCTCGCTCGCGTCGAAGCCGACGAGACGCGGGTTGATCTCCTCGATGACGGCGTCGACGGCCTGCTCGACACCCTTGCCGAGGTAGCGGCCCTTGTCGCCGTCACGACGCTCGGACGCCTCGAAGGCGCCGGTGGAGGCGCCGGACGGGACGGCGGCGCGGGCGAAGGTGCCGTCGTCGAGACGGATCTCGACCTCGACGGTCGGGTTGCCGCGCGAGTCCAGGATCTCCCGGGCTCCGATCTCCTCAATGGTGGCCACTGACTCTCCTGTGGTGGTGCTCGGGACGGGTGCGGCCGGTGCCCGGCCGCTGTCGCCACCGAGCGTAGCCCGTGCGGGTCGCGGGCCGTCGGACCGACCCGGCATGCGGTCACCGGGCTCGCAACGGGTCTCGGCAGGCCCTCCGGGCCGGACCCCGAAGGTCCGGAAGGTCCCGATGGTTCCCGGACGTCACCCATGTCCGGTTTAGGGCGTTCTGTCCCTCGGGCAATCGGGACTTCACCGGAGGAAGGCCACCGGTTTTACCGTTTCCTTACCTTCACTTGACCAATCTTCGACATACTCGGGACATCCATCCGGGGGGGTGGGAATACCGAGGTGCGTGACGCCGAGGGGGCGTCCAGGGGGTGGGGTGTTCTATGGCTGTACCCATGCGCGAGGTCGGCGCGTTCGCCGTCGACGTGAGCGCTCGTCCGACAGCACAACCGCTGTCGAACCGATCACGTGGAGTACGACTGCTGCAGCTCGTCATGGCCGGCGGCGACCTCGTGGTCATCGTGGCGGCGACGGTGCTGGCGGCGATGAGCCGCGACCGGCTGCCGATCTTCGTCGTCGCGAACGACGTCCAGGCCATCGCCCAGGCCGCCGGCCCGTGGATCGTCGCCGGCTGGATGCTCTGCCTGGCCTTCGTCGGCAGCTATGCGCGCAGCAACCTCGGAGTGGGCACCACCGAGTACGCGAAGGTCCTCGTGGCGGGCGGCCTCGTGGCAGGCGGCATCGGCATCGTCAGCTACCTGACCCAGCTGAACCTGTCCCGCGGCTTCTTCGTGATGCTGTTCGTCATCGGCGTCCCGGTGCAACTGGCCTGGCGCTGGAGCGCGCGGCGCCTCGCCCGCCGGGCGCACAGCCACGGACACCTGCTCACCCGCGTGGTCCTCGCGGGCTCGCCCTCGCACGTCGACGACGTCGCGTCCGTCCTGCGTCGGGAGAGCTGGCTCGGCTACGAGATCGTCGGCGCGCTGGTCCCCTCGTCCAACCCGGTCCGCGAGACGCCGGGTGGCGTGTCCGTGGTCGGTACCACGACCCGGGTCGCGCGGTCGGCCCTCGACGCCAAGGCCGACCTCATCGTCTTCACCGAGGGCGCGTTCCCCGCCCCGATCGACTTCCGGCGCATCGCCTGGGAGCTGGAAGGGCACGACGTGCAGCTCGCCGTCGTGCCCAGCCTCAGCGACATCTCCTCCGGGAGGATGTCCATGCGCCCCGTCGGTGGGCTGCCCCTCGTGCACGTCGAGCCGCCGCAGAGTCTCGCCGCCGCCCGGTGGTCCAAGCGGGCCTTCGACCTCGTCGGCGGCACGCTGCTGCTGGTGCTCGCGGCGCCGGTCATGCTCGTCTTCGCCGTCGCCACCAAGCTGCAGGACGGCGGTCCCGTCCTGTTCCGCCAGACCCGCGTCGGTCGTGACGGCGAGCTGTTCGAGTGCCTGAAGTTCCGCAGCATGGTCGTCGACGCCGAGGCCCGCCTCGCCGGCATCACGCACCTGAACCAGAACGCCGACGGTGTCCTCTTCAAGGCGCAGCACGACCCCCGCATCACCCGGGTCGGCGCGTTCATGCGGCGCTACTCGATCGACGAGCTGCCCCAGCTCATCAACGTCGTCAACGGCGACATGAGCCTCGTCGGCCCGCGGCCCGCGCTGCCGGCCGAGGTGCGCCGCTACGCCCCCGACGTCCAGCGCCGCCTCCACGTGCGACCGGGCGTCACCGGCCTCTGGCAGGTCTCCGGTCGCAGCGACCTGTCGTGGGACGACACGGTGCGCCTCGACCTCTACTACGTGGACAACTGGTCCGTCGTCCAGGACCTCTCGATCCTCACCAAGACCGTGCAGGCCGTGCTCCGCTCGCGGGGCGCGTACTGACGGGCACACCGGCTCCCGCCGGTCGCGTCCTGCGTCCGGCGGGACTCTCCCGCGGTGCATCCCTGACCGCCGTGGGGTGGGGACGGGGCCACGCTCCCCTTCGGGTGGCGTGGCCCCGTGACACCCGGGGACGCGTGGGTCAGGATGCATCGGTCAGGACGCGTCGGGGCCGCCGGCGCTCGCGTCGGCGAGGCGGCGCAGCGTCTCCCGGAGCGCGCCCTCGGCGTCGACGCCTGCCGCCCGCGCCTCGCGCACGAGCGCGAGCAGTCGCGCGCCGACGTCCTCGCCCGAGGCGGCGGCGTCGACGAGGTCGCCGCGGTCGGCCTTCTCGAGCCGGCCGACGTACTTCTCGGCACGGGACAGCGCCGGCAGCGAGGTCGGCACACCCTCGACGGGGTGGGTGCGGTGCTGCTTCTCCCCCGCCTTGATCCGGTCCCAGTTGGCCGCGACGGCGTCGGGGCTGTCGGCCTCGACGTCGGCGAAGACGTGCGGGTGGCGGCGCACCAGCTTGTCGACGAGCTCGCCGGCGACGTCGTCGATGCCGAACGGCTCGCTCGGGTGCTCCTCGGCGACGCGTGCCTGGAAGGCCACCTGGAGCAGGAGGTCGCCGAGCTCCTCGCGCACGTGCACCGGGTCGCCCGACTCGATGGCCTCGATGGCCTCGTGGGCCTCCTCGAGCAGGTACGGCACGAGCGTCTGCGGGGTCTGCTCGGCGTCCCACGGGCAGCCCCCGGGTGAGCGGAGCCGGTCCATGACGGCCACGACGTCGAGCAGCCGCGAGCCCGGCACGTCGAAGGAGGCGATGAGCAGCTCGACGTCTGGAGCCTCCTGCAGCCGGCTCACCTCGACGGCGACGGCGTCGCTCAGGCCGGGGTCGCCGTCGGCGGAGCCGACCCAGACGACATCACCCTCACTCGTCGCCGCGACGAGGGCGCGCGCGAGGTCAGGTGCGGCCAGGACGTCGGCGTCCTCACCCTCGCCCGACACCTCGAGCGCGGGCAGGCCCACCGCGACGCCGGCGTCGACGATCGCGGCGACCTGCGGCTCGTCGGGCAGGCCCCACACGGTCTCGGCGCTCTCGAGCGTGGCCCAGGCCTCGCGCGTCAGCAGCCCCGGCGCGATGCGCGGCGTCGAGACGAGCAGGACCAGGCGGCCGGTCAGGGCGCGGTCGTCTCGGCCGGGGCCGGGTTGGAGCCCGAAGGGGCCGCGTTCGTCTGCGGCTTGATCCAGTCGGGGTCGGCGGTGCCGAAGGTGAAGTACACCGGCCCCTGGTCGACCTTCTTGACCGTGCCGAACTTCGGGTTGAGCGAGATGTCGGCGTTCTGGAGGGCCTTGCGGTAGGCGGTGACCTCGGCGGGCGTCATCGTCTGGGAGTTGACGAGCGCGGCCGCTGCGACGAAGTCCTTCGTCGTCTGGGTCGGGTTCGGGATCGTCGCGAGGACCGCGGCGTAGGTCTGGTCGGGCTTCCAGCCGCCCGAGGCCTGCATCGCCTCGTCGAGCAACGGTTGGGCGATGAGGCCCATGACGATGGCGTCCTCGCTGAAGTCGAGCTTGGCCGCCTGCAGCTGGTCGTGGGAGGCCTGCACGTCGGCCTCGGAGATGACGTGGCCGTTGACGACGGCGGCGGCCTGCTGGCGCGTCGCGAAGCCGCACCCACCGAGGAGCGTGACGGCGCTCGCGGCCGCGACGAGTGCCGCGGCGACACGCCGACCCGTGGTGGTGGGCCGTGCTGGCAGAGACTTCACTGGGTTTCCTCCTCGGGCGGATGCGACAGACATCTTACGGGGCACCCGTACGCGTGCCGGCACCGGCGCTCACCACGGCCTGACCGGCGGCGATGTCGTCGAGCAGGACGGCCGTGACGAGCTGGCGCGCCCACGTCAGGACCTCGACGTCGCGCAGCGGCTTGCCGCCGACGCGGGCCGTCATCGGGGCCGGCACGAGGATCGTGCCGAGGGCCTCCTTGACGATCGTGCCGGGGTAGAGGCGCATGAGCCGCAGCTGCTGGCTCTCGCGCAGGTCGGTGACCGGGCCGAACCGCACCGTGCGGCCCTGCACGCCGATGTCGCCGATGCGGGCCTGGCGCGCCACGACCCGCAGCCGGGCGACCTCGAGGAGGTTCTCGACCGGCTTGGGCGGCGCGCCGTAGCGGTCGCGCAGCTCGGCCTCGATCTCGTCGACCGCCTCGAACGTCTCGACGGTCGCGAGCTTGCGGTAGGCCTCGAGGCGCAGCCGCTCCCCCGGCACGTAGTCGTGCGGCAGGTGGGCGTCGACCGGCAGCTCGATCTTGATCTCGGCCGGCACGTCGGTGGTCTCGCCCTTGAAGTCGGCGACGGCCTCGCCGATGAGCCGCACGTAGAGGTCGAAGCCGACGCCCTCGATGTGGCCGGACTGCTCGCCGCCGAGGAGGTTGCCGGCGCCGCGGATCTCGAGGTCCTTCATCGCGACCTGCATGCCGGCACCGAGGTCGGTGTGGCTGGCGATGGTGCGCAGCCGGTCGTGGGCGGTCTCGGTGAGCGGCTTCTCGGGCGGGTAGAGGAAGTAGGCGTACGCCCGCTCGCGGCCTCGTCCGACGCGTCCGCGCAGCTGGTGCAGCTGGCTCAGGCCGAAGGCGTCGGCGCGCTCGACGATGAGGGTGTTGGCGTTGCTGATGTCGAGGCCGGTCTCGACGATCGTCGTGCAGACGAGGACGTCGAACCGCTTCTGCCAGAAGTCCTCGACGACCTGCTCGAGGCGGTGCTCGCCCATCTGGCCGTGCGCCGTGGCGATGCGCGCCTCGGGCACGAGCTCGCGCAGCCGGCTCGCGGCCTTCTCGATGGTGCTGACCTTGTTGTGGACGAAGAAGACCTGCCCCTCGCGGAGCAGCTCGCGCCGGATCGCCGCGGTGATCTGCTTCTCGTCGTAGGCGCCGACGAAGGTCAGCACCGGGTGACGCTCTTCTGGCGGCGTTGCGAGAGTGGACATCTCGCGGATGCCGGTGACCGCCATCTCGAGGGTGCGCGGGATCGGGGTGGCCGACATCGACAGCACGTCGACGGCGGTGCGCATCGTCTTGAGCAGCTCCTTGTGCTCGACGCCGAAGCGCTGCTCCTCGTCGACGATGACGAGCCCGAGGTCCTTGAACCGGACCTCCTTGGACAGCAGCCGGTGCGTGCCGATGACGAGGTCGACGCTGCCGTCGGCGAGCCCGTCGAGGACCTCGCGGGCCTCCTTGTCGGTCTGGAACCGCGACAGTGCCTTGACGACCACGGGGAACTGCGCGTACCGCTCGGAGAAGGTCTGGAAGTGCTGGCTGACGAGGAGCGTCGTCGGCACGAGGACGGCAGCCTGCTTGCCGTCCTGGATCGCCTTGAACGCCGCGCGGACCGCGATCTCGGTCTTGCCGTAGCCGACGTCGCCGCAGATGAGCCGATCCATCGGGACCTGCTTCTCCATGTCGGCCTTGACCTCGTCGATGCTGCTGAGCTGGTCGGGGGTCTCGACGTAGGCGAAGGCCTCCTCGAGCTCGCGCTGCCACGGGGTGTCGGGCCCGAACGCGTGGCCCTTGGTGGCCTGGCGCGCGCTGTAGAGCCGGATGAGGTCGGCGGCGATCTGCTTGACGTAGCGCTTGGCCCGCGACTTGGTCTTGGTCCAGTCGGAGCCGCCCATCTTGTTGAGGGTGGGCTGCTCGCCGCCGACGTACTTGGTCACCTGGTCGAGCTGGTCGGTGGGCACGTAGAGGCGGTCGCCGGGCTGGCCGCGCTTGCTCGGGGCGTACTCGATGACGAGGTACTCGCGGGTGGCGCCCGCGACGGTGCGCTGCATCATCTCGACGAAGCGCCCGACGCCGTGCTGCTCGTGGACGACGTGGTCGCCGGGGCGCAGCTGGAGCGGGTCGACCTGGTTGCGGCGCCGCGAGGGCATCCGGCGCATGTCCTTGGTCGAGGTCGAGCCGGCCTGCCCGGTGAGGTCGGTCTCCGTGAGGACCTCGAGGCGGGCGCCCTCGTGGACGAAGCCGCGCCCGAGGGGCAGGCACGTGACGGTGACGAAGCCGGCCTCGAGCGGGTCGGCCGCGCCCGGGTCGAGCGAGCGCACCGGCACCTCGTGCTCGCGCAACACCTCCCCGACGCGCTTGGCCAGGCCCGGGCCCTCGGTGACGACCGCGACGACCCAGCCCTCCCGGGCTCGCTCGCGCAGGTGCGCGACCGCACGCTCGGTGTCGCCGCGGAAGGCCTCGGCGTCGGTGGTGCGCACCGCGAGGCGCTCGTCGACGTCGTCGTCCTCGATGACGAGCTCGTCGTCGGCGGCGAACGGGGTCAGGGTCCACCACGGACGGTCGTGGGCGATGGCGTGCGCCCGCACCTGGGCGAGCGTCCAGTAGGACGCGCTGCCGAGCAGCGACTGCAGGTCGACGGGCACGTCGTTGCCGGCGGCGGCGTTGGCCCAGCTCGCCTCGAGGAACTCCTCGCTCGTGGCGACGAGGTCGTGGGCGCGGCGGCGGATGCGCTCGGGGTCGGCGAGCAGGACCGTGGAGGCCTTCGGCAGGACGTCGAGCACCGACTCCATGCCCTCGACGAGAGCCGGGGCGAGCGACTCCATGCCCTCGACGGCGATGCCCTCGGCGAGCTTGGCGAGCATGTCGGAGACCCCGGGCAGCTGGTCGGCCAGCGCCCGGGCGCGCTCGCGGACGGCGTCGGTCAGGAGCAGCTCGCGGCAGGGCGGGGCCCAGAGGCCGTGCTCGGCCACCTCGAGCGAGCGCTGGTCGGCGACCTTGAACCAGCGCACCTCCTCGACGGTGTCGCCCCAGAACTCGACGCGGACCGGGTGCTCCTCGGTGGGCGGGAAGACGTCGAGGATGCCGCCGCGCACGGCGAACTCGCCGCGTCGCTCGACAAGATCGGTGCGGGTGTAGGCCGCCGCGACGAGGGCGTCGACGACGTCCTCGAGCGGACGCTCGTCGCCGCTCCTCAGGGCGACCGGCTCGAGCTCCCCGAGGCCGCGGGTGATCGGCTGCAGGACGGCGCGGACCGGCGCGACGACGACCGACAGCGGGCCGTAGGTGGCGTCGTCGGGGTCGGGGTGGGCGATGCGGCGCAGCACGGCCAGGCGCCGCCCGACGGTGTCGCTGCGCGGCGAGAGCCGCTCGTGCGGGAGGGTCTCCCACGACGGGAAGACGGCGACGCGTTCGGCCGGCAGGAACGACCCGAGCGCCGACGCGAGGTCCTCGGCCTCGCGCGTCGTGGCCGTGACGACGACGACCGGGGCCGCGCCGGGACCGCCGTGGACGGCGTCGGCCCGCGCGGCGAGCGCGGAGACGAGGAACGGGCGGGTGCCGTCGCTCGCGGAGACGTCGACGAGGCGGGCCCGGCCCACCTGCTCGGTCACGTGACGGACGTCGGGCAGCGCCGTGAAGGCGGAGACAAGAGGGTGCGGCATCAGGCCGACAGTCTATTGGCCGCCGGACCGGTCCTCCGACGGTGCGTCACCCCGGGGAGTTCGCCGAAAGCCGTCCGCCCCGCGGCCGTGCCGGTGATCATGGGTCGATGGCGGTGACGCGGAGGAGAGCTGCGTGAGCCGCACGGCGGGTGGGACGCCACGCGTCGGCGCGGGCCGGCCCCGGCCTGTCCGAAGGCTCGCCGTGTGGGTGGCCCTCGGCTCCTGCCTGCTGTACGTCGTGCTGACCGTCCTGGTCGTCACGCGGGCCACGCAGGCGCTGGACGAGACGGTCCTGCACGCGCTGCGGCCGGGTGACGCGTGGGACGAGCCCCAGGTCAGGTGGAGCCCGTGGATGAGCCGGCTGCGCCCGGAGCGCATGTACCTTTTCCTGGGCGCCACGTCACTCGCGGTGTCGCTGTGGCGACGGTCCTGGTGGCCCGCAGTGCTCGCCCTCCTGCTGGCCCTGGCCTCGGGGGTCCTCACCCTGGGCACCAAGGCCGCGCTGCACCGGCCGGACCCGCACGGCTTCGTCACGGACAGCGGCGGAGCCTTCCCGTCGGGGCACACCGTCGCCCTCGTCGCGTGCCTGGGCGGGTGCCTCCTCGTCGTGTGGCCACGCGTGCACTGGTGGATGTGGGCTCCCGTCGCGGCTGCCGGGGCACTGCTCACGACCAGCCTCCTCGTGTCCGGAGCGCACTGGGCCACCGACGTCCTGGGAGGCGCCCTGGTCGGGGTCGCCCTCCTCGCGGTCACCAGCCTGGTGCGCGTTCGTGGCCTCGCCCACGGCGTCCGCCGCCCGGGCTCGGGTTCCCCCCTCGAGCCGGCGCGCCCAGCGGTCCGGTGACGAGGTCGAGG
Organism: Actinomycetes bacterium; assembly: GCA_023451855.1. Taxonomy (GTDB): domain Bacteria; phylum Actinomycetota; class Actinomycetes; order Actinomycetales; family Dermatophilaceae; genus Monashia. The sequence continues at coordinate 8,423 of JAEXXY010000260.1, read as the reverse complement.
AGGGCGTTCGCGCTCGCCTCGGGTGACATGGCCCGGACGCGGCGGTCACCCAGCTCGGAGTAGCGGGCACGGACCTCGGGGTCGAGCATCCTCGCCATGGCCTCCGCGAGCGCAGCACCGTCTCCCCTGGGCACGAGCATCCCGTAGGTGCCGTCGTCGGTCACGAAGCGCGGACCGCCGCCCTGGGAGTCCGTCGTGATGACCGGGCAGCCCACGCTCATCGCCTCGGTCAGCACCTGCGCGAAACCCTCCTCGTCCGACGGCAGGACGAACGCCCAGGCGTGTCCAGCGAAGCGCAGGGGGTCCTCGACCCACCCGACCGTCCGCGCGTCGTGCTCGAGCCCCAGCCGACGGATCTGCTCGTCGGCGAGCGACCGCGTCGGCCCTTCCCCCACGAGGAGCAGGCGGGCCTCGTGCTCGCGGCGCACCTCGGCGAAGGCGGAGACGAGCAGGTCCAGTCGCTTCCACGGCGTCATGTTCGACGTGTGCACAAAGGTCGGCGGCTGCCCCTTCTCGAGCCACGGGTGCGGAGCGGCGTCCCGGTCGAAGGGAAGGACCGGCATCGGGTTGGGCACCAGCGCCGTCGTGGCCGGGTCCAGACCGCACCAGGCGATCGTGCTCTCGAGCACGGCCGGCGAGGGGCAGATCACGCCGTCCGCGAACCGGTACGTCGCCTTCGCCGCCCACTTGTTGTCCCTCCAGTTGCTCGCGTGGGACAGCTGGATCGGGTGGTCCTGGACGAGGACCAGACGTCCACGCCAGGCACGCGTCCACCGGGCCACGAACGACGCGGCCAACCCGACGAAGTTCGCATGGACCTGCCGGGTCACGACGACGTCTGGCCGCCGGGTGGCGAGGTAGTCGACGAGCCGGGGCAGCGAGCGCGACACCCGGTCCACACCGAGACGGTGCAGGCCGACCGCCTCCGGCAGCCACGGCGGGGGCGGGTCGTCGCTGTAGCAGACGAGATCGACGTCGGCACGCCCGGACTCCACGAGCCCGAGAGCCAGTCGGCTCACCGCGTTGCCGTGGGCGCGCCTGCTCGGACTGTCGACGACCAGGCTCACTCGCATCGTCAGTCCTCCTCAGCCGATCTCGTACCGGGCGGCGGCCTGCGTCGCGTGCAGCGGGCGGCCACCGGACAGGGCCGCCCTCTGCCGGTCCGCCCACTCCCGGTCGGCCCGCTCGAGCGCCTCCGGCGTCCCGATGTCACGGAAGTAGGCGTCGCCGATGTCGACCCCTCGGGCCGACCCGACGAGACCGGGCAGCAGGTCGTGACCGATGTCGCGGGGCACCGGCCCGTGGAGGTGCTCGAACACCTGGGGACCGAAGGCGTAGAGGCCCGCATTCGCCAGGTTTCCCTTGGGGTGGGCCGGCTTCTCCTCGAAACCCGTCACCACCCCGTCGCGCACCTCGACGATGCCGCAGCTGGACGGTTCGGGGGCCCGGAAGAGGGCGATCGTGGCGACGCCGGGGGAGGCACGGTGGGCCTCGACGAGGAGCCGGAGGTCGAAGTCGGTGAGGTTGTCGGCGTTGACGGCCAGGAACAGGTCGTCGCCGGCGACGAACTCCCGGTTGTGCAGCAGGGTCCCGGCACTGCCGAGGAGCGTCGGCTCGAACACGGTGCGCACGGCTGTGGGCTGCGTGCGACGCGCCAGGTGTCGCTCCACCTGTCCGGGCAGGTGGTGCAGGTTGACGAGCACCTCGCTGACCCCGGCCGCGGCCAGTGCCTCCATCCACCGGTCGAGCAACGTCACCCCGTTCACCGTGACGAGGCACTTGGGCACCCTGTCGGTGAGCGGTCGCAGGCGGGTACCCAGCCCGGCGGCGAGCAGGAAGGCCCTCATACCTTCACCCGGCCCCGCGCCCGGCGCACGACCCCGAGCCGGCGCATCTTGGCGTCGGCGTCGGCCAGGACGTCATCGAGACCCGGCATGCCTTCGAGCCAGGCGGCGTACTCGGCGACCGAGTCGGCCGGCGAGCGTCGCGGCCGCCACCCCAGGCCCTGCAGCGCGGTGATGTCGGAGTGGATGTGCCGGGTGTCGCCGAAGCGGTACTCCCCCGAGGCGCGGGCCGGCTCGTCGGACGCGTAGTGGGCCCGGACGACGTCGGCGAACTGCTCCGTCGTGTACCCGACCCCACCGCCGACGTTGAAGACCCGGCCCACGGCCCGCTCGTCGGTGAGGACGAGCTCGTTGGCCGCGACGACGTCGTGGATGTTGACGTAGTCGCGGATCATCCGGCCGTCCTCGTAGAGCGTCGGGGCGCTGCCCAGCAGGTAGTGCAGGCAGAAGATGCGACAGGCGCCGGAGTACGCGTTGTAGATGGACTGCCGGGGCCCCTGCACGATGCTGTAGCGCAGCGCCACCGTCGGTATGTCGTAGCGACGGCCGAGGTTGATTGCCACCATCTCCTCGCCGTACTTCGACATCCCGTAGGCGTTCTGCGGGTTGGAGACGCGCTCCGGCGTGCGCTGCAGCTCCAGCGGCCGCCCGCAGTCGGGACACGCGTGGTCCCACTCCTGCCGCTCGAGCGCCGCCTCGGGGCGCATGTCCGGGGTCTGGTCGCCGTGGTCGGCGCACCGGTAGAGCCCCTCGCCCATCGCCGACTGCGACGAGGCGACGACGACCCTCTGGAGGTCGAGCCCCTCGGCCACCGCGATCTCGTAGATCAGCGCGGTGGACACGACGTTGACGGAGGAGAACCGCGCGAAGTCGGTGAGGTAGTCCTGGTAGGCGGCGAAGTGGTAGACGGCGTCGGTGGCGCGCAGCAGGCCGGCGAGCAGGTCACGGTTGCGCACGTCGCCGACCCAGAGGCGGGCACCGGGGGTGACGTGGTTGGGGACGCCGTCGCGGTGCACCGGCGCGGTGAGGGCGTCGAGGATCGTCACCTCGTGGCCCAGCTCGACCAGGCGGTCGCACGTGTGGGAGCCGATGAACCCGGCTCCGCCGGTGACGAGGATCCTCATCGCTGCCCCCTGCGGTTCGCGTGCACCTCGCGGTACACCTCGAGCGTCCGTTTCGCCGTGTGCCGCCACGTGAACTCGCCGGCGCGCTGGAGCCCGCGGGCGCGGAGGGCCTCGCCGTCCTCCAGGGCGGTGAGGATCGCCGACGCGATGGAGTCGGGGTCGTCCGGGTCGGCGAGCACGGCGGCCCCGCCGGCGGTCTCGGGCATCGCGGTGCGGTCGGAGGTCACCACCGGACAGCCGCACGCCATCGCCTCGAGGATCGGCAGCCCGAAGGTCTCGTTGTGCGAGGGGTACACGAAGACGTCTGCGGCCCGGTAGAAGTCGACCGTCTCCTCGAGCGTCACGCCGCCCACCCAGGTGATCGCGTCCCCAACCCCGAGCGAGTCGGCGAGCGACCGCAACCGGGCGGCGTACGCGCCGTCTCGACCCGGACCCACGACGACGAGTCCGTGTCCGGCGAGGTGCGGGCGGGCTGCCGCGAAGGCGCGGATCAGTCCGTCGCAGTTCTTGTACGGCCACAGTGAGGACACGAAGAGGACGTACGGCCGGCCGATGCCGTACCGGTCGCGCAGGCGATGGGCGGCCGCGTCCGGGTCGCCGGGCCTGAAGACGTCGTGGTCGACGGCCTCCGGGATGAGGCGCAGCTTGCCGGGGTCGACGTCGAGGTACCTCAGCACCTCGGCACGCAGGCTCTCGGAGTTGAGGATGACCGCGTCGGCCACCTTGACCGTGTGCGGGTAGCCGATCGAGCGGTAGAGCCGGACGGCGGGGTTCAAGGCGTCCGGGGTCGTGAACGCGTGCATCGTCTTGATGTGTGCGACGACGCCGGGGGCGGGGCGCACCAGCGGGGCGATGAGCGTGCTGAACACGTCGACGCGGCCCAGCGGTAGCCGCACCGGCGCGTACACCTGTTCGCTCAGCGTCCGGAGGTTCCGACGCTCGTTGGCCCACGGGAAGGTGATGTAGCGGACGCCGCGTCCGTACCCCTGGTGCATGCCCTTCGACCGACGGCCGACGACGAGCGCGAGCTCCTCGCCCTCGGCCAGCATGTCCCCCATCTCCCGGATGACGCGCGTCCAGAACCAGTGTGCTCCCGAGGGGTTGCCCGGGTCGTCGGTCAGCAGGTTGATCGCGACGCGCATGGTCTCAGAAGACCGTCGCCGCAACGTCATTCGCCGACATCCTCGACTGGCGGACATACTGCGCGAGCAGGTGCATACAGGCTTGGTGCGAGTCCTCGATGACGCCGTAGTTGAGCGAGTCGACGTGGATCGAGACGGTGGCCAGGTCCTTGGCGGGGCCACCCGTGAAGCCCGTCAACGCGACGGTCTCCACGCCGTTGCCGGCACACCATTCGAGGGCCCGCACGATGTTGGGCGACCGGCCCGACGAGGACACCGCGACGAGCACGTCACCGCGCCGCGCCTGCGACTGCAGCTGGAAGTCGAAGACGTTCTCGTAGCCGTTGTCGTTGGCGATGGCGCTGAGGATCTCCATGTTGGTGCTCAGGCTGTAGACCCGCGTGAGCAGGTCGGTCCCGATGCGGACGCCCTTGACGTGGTCGCACTGGAAGTGGTTCGCGATGGAGGCGGATCCCCCGTTGCCGCAGGAGAACACGGTGGCACCGCGATCGTAGGCGGCGTCGAGCAGGCGCGCGGCCGCCCGCACCTGGGCACGGTCGACGGACGCCATGGCCCGGGACAGCTCGTCGGCGTACGCGCTCGCGAAGACCCCGGCGTCGGCGAACCGGCTCTCCGGGAAGGTCGGTCGCGCCGGTGTCGTCGCCGGGGCGACGGATCTCGCGTGGTCGGTCAGGATGTGGTCGACGGCCGAGGCGAGGTCGGCCACGACGGTCACGTCTGGGCCGCCCGCGCTGTCGCCGTCCGGGCTGATGAGGAACGACCGTGCCCCCACGGCCCGGGCGAGCCCGACATCGCTCTCGCGGTCACCGACCACCCACGACGCCGACAGGTCGAGGTCGAGCGCGCTCGCCGCGGCCAGCGCCATCCCGGGGGCCGGCTTGCGGTCCTGGCTGACCCTCGCGAACGAGGCGACGATCCCGTCCGGGTGGTAGGGACAGAAGAACCACGCGTCCACGTGCGCCCCCAGCTGGGCCATCTCCGCCGACATGTGCTTGTGCACGAGGTCCACGTCGGCGAGCTCGTACATCCCACGGGCGACACCCGCCTGGTTCGACACCACGGCGACGGGGATCCCAGCCGCGTTGAGACGCGCGATCGCCTCGATCGACCCCTCGAGGAAGTGGACGTCCTCGACGGCGCCGACGTACCCGTGGTCGATGTTGATGGTGCCGTCGCGATCGAGCAGCACCCCCCGCCGGCCTGTCACCGGGCACCTCGCCCGGTCGTCGCGCCCGGTCGGCGCATCCTCGAAGTGGCCCGCCGAAGCATGACCACTCCCCCCGCCTGATCACACGTCATGCCGGTGTTCCTCCCCAGACTGGTGGAGTCTTCGCCACCCCCCAGTGGCCGGGACCGCGGGTCGCGGCCCCCGGACTCCCGCTCTTCATGCTAGGTACTTCGACCGCCGCGCGAGGGGCAATCGGGCAAGTCGCGCCGCCGTGGTCGACAGGCCTCATCAGTGAGCAGCATTGCCCCACAAGGGACATTCGTCCCGTTCCTCACGTCTTCGCCCTGAGCCACACCCAGAGGTGCCAGCCCACCAGCTGCTCCGGCAGGGGCAGGCCCGCAATGGGCAGCGGCGGAGCGTGCAGGTACCTCTGGGTGTGCCGCACGAGCTGGAAGTCGGGGAAGTCCCGAGCCACGTCGGACAGCGAGTAGACCCTCGCGTACGGGTTGAGAGGTCCGTCCGTGTTCCGATGAGTGAACTCGTCGAGCCGGAGGTATCTCCTCAGCCCGACGCGCTCCGCGTTCTGCAGGTGCTGGTGCAGCGTGTCCCCGTTCGGGGTGAGGGGTGTCCCACGAAGGAGGTAGGCAAGCGCGAGGGCGGCCCGGCGGACCAGCCGGATGCTCACCTGGTAGTTGACCGAACGCCGTGCGTAGAGCATCGCCACGAGCATTCCGCCGGGTCGGAGGACGCGGTGGATCTCTGCCTGGGCGGCCCGGATGTCCGGCACGTGGTGCAGGACGCCATGGCTGAAGACGACGTCGAACCGGTCGTCGCCCCAAGGGATCTGGAGCACCGAACCTTGGCGGAGGCCGTCGTGGGGCAGCCTGCGCAGCGCCAGCCGTGCGTCCACCCGGTCGACCGACTCCCGCGTCAGGTCGAGGCCCGACCAGCGGGCCCCGCGGCGGATGAGCTGCTCCGACTCCGCCCCCTGCCCCAGGCCGATCTCCAGCACCTCCCGACCGCGCCAGTCGTCCTGGTCGAGGCACCCGAGGATGTGGCTCTCCTGCCCATAGCGCCAGGCGTCGTAGGCGGTGAAGAAGGCGTCGTAGTCGTCGGCGAACTCCCCGTGCAGGCCGCCGACGATGTGGTCGCCGCACGGATGGGTGTTCCAGAAGGTCTGGACCTCGGACTCGTTCAATGGCTCCTCCTCGGCGAGCGTGCCCTCACCTCAACGTGGGACGGGTCGCCCATCCGGCCCGTCGGGGAGGCCCCACGAGCAGGGAGGCGGCCACGACGAGGTCGAGCAGGTACGGCGAGGCGTCGCCCAGGCCCGTCTCGGTGATCGAGGCCACGACGCAGTAGACGATGAGGAAGAGCGCGAGGGCCCGTCGGGGGCCACGGACTCGCGTGATGGCCATGAGAAGCAGCAGCAGGAGCATGCAGGTCTGGATGGCGATCCCCAGCCACCCCAGGTCCACGAAGGTCGCGACCCACCCGCTGTCGACGGGTAGTCCTTCGAAGGACTTGTTGGACAGCCCGTTGCCGAAGATGTCCCGCACCAGTGGACGCCCTGTCTGGCTCACCGCGTCCCACACCTTGGTGCGCCCGGTCAGCTGTGCCGCATCCTCGGCGGACTGGCCGCGAGAGAGCCAGTCGATGACGGGGGCCGCAAAGAGCCCTGCCGCGGCCAACCCTGCCAAGAGGGTCCACACGGCGGTCTTGCGCACCCGGGCGTGACCGAGGAAGAGACTCCCGCCAGCGACGACGAGCCCGATCATCAGTGCCAGCAGGGCAGTTCGCGTGTGAGTGCCCACGATGACGCCTGCTGTGACGATGATGGCCGCCACGGCGTGACGGCCGCCGATGATCCGGCACATCCACAGGATCGCCGAGGTGCCGAGAAGGACGGCGCCGTAGTGGGCCACCTGGGTCGGCGGGATCGGCCAGAGCGCTCCGCCGAGTCGCCCGTTGACGCTGTAGGCCTTGCCCGGCGCCAGCGCGAGCCCCACCACGACCGAGGCGACGAGGGCCACCAGGCACGCGCGGTGGCACCGGAGCAGCACGAGGTCGGACCGTCCCCACCACGGCGTCAGCAGCCACAGGCAGGCCACGAAGCCGACGAGGCGGACGGCCCGGTAGGTGGATCCGACGAAGAACTCGCTGTGCAGGCTAACCGCGAGCGCCGCGACCGCCATCGCCGACAGGAGCACGATGAAGAGCGTCGGGCGGATGACGAGCCGCGGGTTGGCAAGGAGGGCGAGCAGCAGCGCCAGGGCCAGGGACCCCTGCGCCATGGCCTGCCCGACGGCGAAGGGAATCGGCAGGATCGTGGCGCTTCCCCCGGGTGTCAGGACGTTGAAGAACAGCGCCGCCCATGCCAGCAGGACGAGTCGGGGCAGCCCTGCCGCGCTCGTGCGCAGCGGGCTCTGCGCGACCGGGTTGCTGGCGAGCCCCTCCAGTCCCGGGCCGGCGGTCTGGCTCACGACTGGCTCACCGCCGCGACCGCGTCCTCGGCCGGGCGCACCCGTCCGAGGCTCTCGTCGGTCGTGTCGCAGCCGACCATCAGGGCGAAGGGCAGCGCAAGGCCCGCTTCGCGGACGAGGTCTCCGGTCGTGCTCAGCAGCTCGGCGGTGGAGGCGCCGGCCGTCACCAGCGGGACCACCTGGCCGACCCACGTGACGAGGTGGTCCACGTCGATGCCGGGGTCGACCTCGAGCAGGACGAGGACCGTGTCCGCGGCGTCCCAGGCAGCTCGCCACGAGTCGCCCTGCAGGTCGACGAGGCCGGCCGGCGTACCGCCACGGGGGCCCGTCGCCAGCTCCGGTATACCGCTGGGTCGGAGGACGTCCAGCGGCCCGCGGCTCGAACGCGCAGACAGGACAGCATCCTTGGTGAGGTCCACGGCCAGGACGCCCACACCGCGTTCGCGCAGTCGCGCCGCAGCGGCGTCCACGACGTCGGCCGCGGCACGGACGTTGCCGATGGCGGCCAGCGCCACGCCGTCGGACGGGCCGGCCTCGGCCTCGGGCGTCACCAGCGTGTCGGTTCGGGCCGACCTCATGGCGAGGACGCGCGTGCTGCCCGGGTCGCTCGACCCGTGACCCGCCCGCCTCCCGTTGGGAGTGGCGGCTCCGACGGCTGGAGC
>JAEXXY010000239.1 GCA_023451855.1 Actinomycetes bacterium | reverse complement strand
ACCGACCCGTCGGCCGAGCCCGGAGCCGCAACGCCGCCGGCCACGGCGCTACGGGGTGCCAGTGCGGCTCGCGCCGCGTTCGCCGAGGCACGGTCGGCCAGCGCCCGCCGCGCGACCAACGGCACCGACGACGAGCCGGCCCCCGCACCGCTCACCGACGACTCCGCGGTGAGCGACGACGACGAGGACATTGTCGTCTCCGGTGACATCGGCCGGTCGGTCATCGAGAAGGTGCTCGGTGGCCGCGTCGTCCAGGAGATCGAGGACTAGCCCCACGCGTCGTGGCGGGCTCCTTCCGGGTGTGCGCCTCGGACACTTCGGCGCATACGGGAGGAGCGGGGATTCGAACGGCGCGGTCACCTGACCGGCGGTAGGTTCGAGGCGTGACCTTCGAGGTTGCGGCCGACGCCTACAACCGCTTCATGGGGCGCTACTCGGGGCCGCTCGCCACCCGCTTCGCGGACTGGGCCGGGGTCGGCAGCGAGCCTGCCCGCGCCCTCGACGTCGGGTGTGGTCCGGGGGCTCTGACCCGGGTGCTCGTCGACCGTCTCGGCGTCGACGCCGTGTCGGCCGTCGACCCGTCGCAACCCTTCCTCAGTTCGCTGCGCCAGCAGTTCCCGACCCTCGACGTGCAGCTCGGGGGCGCCGAGCAGCTGCCCTACCCGGACGACCTGTTCGACGTCGTCCTCGCCCAGCTCGCCGTCCACTTCATGGCCGACCCGGTCGGCGGACTGCGCGAGATGGCCCGGGTGACGCGCCCCGGCGGCACCGTGGCCGCCTGCGTCTGGGACCACGCAGGTGGCGGCGGGCCGCTGGCCCTCTTCTGGCAGGCGGTCGCCGACCTCGACCCGGACGCCCACGGCGAGGGCGACCTGCCCGGCACGTCGGAGGGCAGCCTCGCGCTCCTCTTCGACGCAGCCGGGCTCACCGCCATCGAGGACACCTCGCTCATGGTCTCGGTGCGGCACGAGACCTTCGAGGAGTGGTGGGAGCCGTACACGCTCGGCGTCGGTCCGGCCGGCGACTACGTCCGCTCGCTGGCGCCCGAGCGACGCGACGCCCTCCGCGAGCGGTGCCGCGAGCTCGCGCCCGCGGCGCCCTTCCACGTGCTCGCCAGCGCGTGGGCCGTGCGGGCCCGCGCCTGAGGCGTCCACGGGCTGGTCGCGCAGGGGTCGCGAACGGTCGCAACCGACGGGTAGCCCTACAGTTGGCGCATGTTCTACAGCCTCGGGCGCAACCTGCTGTACCCGCTGTCCCACGCGCTGTACCGGCCCACCATCGAGGGCAAGGAGAACATCCCGCGCGAGGGCGGGGTCATCGTCGCGAGCAACCACCTGTCGTTCATCGACTCCTTCGCCATCCCGCTCGCCTCGCCCCGCCAGGTGCGCTTCCTCGCCAAGGAGGAGTACTGGACCGGGCCGGGTATCGGCGGCTTCCTGCGCAAGGGCTTCTTCAGCGCTGTCGGCATGGTGCCGGTCAACCGGCACTCGCCCACGGCCGCCCAGGAGAGCCTCGACGCTGCCCTCGAGGTGCTCAAGAACGGCGAGGCCTTCGGCATCTACCCCGAGGGCACCCGGTCGCGGGACGGCCGGCTCTACCGCGGCCGCACCGGCGTCGCCTGGGTCGCGCTGACGGCCCAGGTGCCGGTCGTGCCGGTGGGGCTCATCGGCACCGAGAACATCCAGCCGGTGGGAGCGAGCTTCCCGCGCCTGGCCAAGGTCACGGTGCGGTTCGGCGCGCCGATCCCCGTCGAGGAGTACCAGGGGATGCCGGCCGGCAAGGCCCGGCGCCTGCTCACCGACCGCGTCATGGAGGCGATCGCGGCGCTGTCCGGCCAGGAGCGCGCCGACACCTACAACGAGGTCCCGGGCAGCGAGCCGACCGTCTGAACGGACTCCGATCGGGCGGCCCGGCCGCCCGGTCCTCATGCAGGTGCTGTAGCCGGCCTACGGCATCTGCACGTTGCAGATGCGACCTAGTCGCATCTAGCGTGGCCCCGTGACCGCACCGACCACGACGCCCCGCGCCGTGCGCGCCCGGCTCGCCGCACGCCTCGGGCCGCAGGAGCGTCGGAGCATCGCCGGCATGGCGATGTTCGTCGCCCTGCTGCACGTCGTCGGCTGGGGGCTGCTCGTCTTCCTCGTCGCACCGGCCGAGTACCGCGTCGCCGGGCAGCTGTTCGGCGTCGGACTCGGGGTCACCGCGTACACGCTCGGCATGCGGCACGCCTTCGACGCCGATCACATCGCCGCGATCGACAACACGACCCGCAAGCTCATGGCCGAGGGCCAGCGCCCGGTGAGCGTCGGGTTCTGGTTCAGCCTCGGCCACAGCTCGGTCGTCTTCGTCATGGTCATGCTGCTCGCGGCCGGCATCCGCGCCCTCGCCGGCGCCCTGACCGACGACGGCTCGACGCTCCAGCAGGTCACCGGCGTATGGGGCACGACGGTGTCCGGCGTCTTCCTCGTGCTCATCGGCCTGGTCAACCTCGCCGCCCTCGTCGGGATCCTCAAGGTGTTCCGCCGGATGCGGGCCGGGCACTACGACGAGGCCGAGCTCGAGCGGCAGCTCGACAGGCGCGGCTTGCTCAACCGGGTCCTGGGCCGGGTGACGCGCACGGTGACCAAGCCGTGGCACATGTACCCGGTCGGCCTGCTCTTCGGCCTGGGCTTCGACACCGTCACCGAGGTGGGGCTGCTCGTCATCGCCGGTGGCGCCGCCGCGGCCGCCCTGCCCTGGTACGCGGTCCTGGTCCTGCCGGTGCTCTTCGCCGCCGGCATGTCGCTGCTCGACTCCGCCGACGGCACCTTCATGAACGTCGCGTACGGGTGGGCCTTCAGCCGGCCGGTGCGCAAGATCTACTACAACATCACCGTCACGGCGCTGTCGGTCGCGGTGGCGCTCGTCATCGGCGTCATCGAGCTCGTCGGGCTGCTCGCCGACAAGCTCGGCATCACCGAGGGCCCGCTCGCCTGGGTGGCCTCGATCGACCTCGGCGACGTCGGCTTCTGGATCGTCGGGCTCTTCGTCCTCACGTGGCTCGTGGCGGTCGCGGTGTGGCGCTACGGGCGCATCGAGGAGCGCTGGGAGGCCTCGCTCGCCGACTGACGCACGTCGCGGGTCCAGCCCCACCGCCCCGCCTCCCACCGGAAGTGCGCCATGGCGCAGTTTCAGTCGCGTCTCGACGCGTACCGCCACCGGAAGTGCGCCACGGCGCAGTTGGCGCGCTCGGGCTCAGGTGGGTCCCACACCGGTCGTGGCCGCCATCGCGTCGCGGAAGCGGGGGAGGGCGGCCTCGAGGGAGTCGGCGGTCGCGGTGAGGCAGATGCGGAACCACCCCGGCGTCTCGAACATCGCCCCCGGCATGACGAGGACGCCGCGCTCGGCCAGGCCCGCGACGAACACCTCGTCGTCGGGCACGGGCGAGCGCACCCAGAGGTAGAAGGTGCCCTCCGGCGTCGCCACCTCGTACCCGGCCTCCCGGAGCCCGGCGACGGTGCGGTCGCGCTTGGCCTCGAGGCCGGCCAGGTCGTGCGAGAGCTGCTCGAGCCGCGGCGTCGCGTGCTGCATGACGGCGTTCGGGAACAGCCACCCGGCGGCGATCTGCATCATGTCCACCGCCTCGAGCAGCTCGCCGCGCCCCGCGACCCCCGGCGGCACGGCGAGGTAGCCGAGCCGTTGGCCGGGCGCGAGCAGCGTCTTGCCGTAGGAGTAGCAGATCACCGTCTGCTCGTAGAACTCCGCAGGACTGTGGAACTCGTTGCCGGAGAAGACGATCCGGTTGTACGGCTCGTCCGACACGATCCAGATCCGGCGGCCGTGCCGCGCCGACGCCTCGTCGAGCAGCCGCGCCAGGGCGCGCAGCGTGTCGGGGGAGTAGATGCGTCCGGTCGGGTTGTTCGGCGAGTTGACGATGACGATGCGGGTGCGGTCGGTGATGGCCGACGCGATGGCGTCGAGGTCGAGGTCGAAGCTCGGTTCGAGGGCCTTGACCTTGACCGGCACGAGCCCGGCCTCGAGGGCGAGCGGCTCGTAGAGGAACCACGGCGGCAGGGTGTAGACGACCTCCTCGCCCGGGTCGGCCAGCACCTTCAGGGCCACGGTGATGGCGCCGAAGCCGCCGGTCGTCATGCGGACGTCGCCGCCGCCCCAGCCCAGCGGCACGACCCGCTCGAGCGAGGCCGCGGCCGCCTCCTGGGCGCCGACCTCGCTCTGTTTGTAGGCGAACCACAGCTCGTCGCGGGGCAGCGCCGCCTCGCGCAGCGCGTCGACGTAGTCGGCCTGCTGCAGCTCGTGCGGGTCGCCGAACGTGAGGTCGACGACGTCGGGCTCGAGGCGTCGCTCGGCGTAGCCGGAGCGCATCCGGAAGTCGAACATCTTGCGGAACGGCACCGCGGCCTGCACCCGCGCGGCGCGCGCCGACGTCGCCGGCGCCGTCGGCGTCGTGCCCGACGAAGGACCGCCCGGCTCCGGGCCGGCGGCTCCAGCGTGCTCGTCCATCGCCCTCCCTTCGACGTGCTGGTCGACGTGCTGGTCGACGTGCGGGTCGACCTGGGTGTCGACGTGCGGATCGACGCGTCCACGCTACGCGTCAAGCGCATCGCGCGTCCGCGGTTCGGTGGCCGGGACTGACACCGGTCGGGCTTAGGGTTGCGGTGTGTACGAAGGCGCGGTTCAGGACCTCATCGACGAGCTCGGACGGCTCCCCGGCGTGGGGCCCAAGAGCGCCCAGCGCATCGCCTTCCACCTGCTGCAGGCCGACTCCGAGGACGTCACGCGCCTCGTCACGGCCCTGACCGAGGTCAAGGCGCGCGTCCGGTTCTGCGAGGTGTGCGGCAACGTCGCCCAGGCCGAGCGCTGCCGCATCTGCGCCGACCCGCGCCGCGACCAGACCTCCATCTGCGTCGTCGAGGAGCCCAAGGACGTCGTCGCCATCGAGCGCACCCGCGAGTTCCGCGGCACCTACCACGTGCTCGGCGGTGCGATCAGCCCCATCGACGGCATCGGCCCCGACGACCTGCGCGTCCGCGAGCTGATGACCCGCCTCGCCTCGGGGGAGGTCGAGGAGGTCATCATCGCCACCGACCCCAACCTCGAGGGCGAGGCCACCGCCACCTACCTGTCCCGGCTGCTGCGCGACGTCGGCGTCACGGTCACCCGCCTCGCCTCCGGCCTGCCGGTCGGCGGCGACCTCGAGTACGCCGACGAGGTCACCCTCGGGCGGGCCTTCGAGGGTCGCCGACGCGTCGACGCGTGAGCCGCCGACGCCGCTCCGCGTGATATCCCGACGCCTCGACACCTGACGCTGCACCCGAGGTCCTCCGAAGCCCCGGTCCCGGGCCACGACGCCGCGCGCTCATGCGGCATGCTGGTCCTCATGAGCACGGAGCCGGGTACCGACGCCACCGCCGACCGCGAGGTCGACGACCTATCCGGCCTCGCCGACCTCACGGCGGCCGAGGCCAGCGCCTTCCTCACCTCGGTCACCGAGGTGGCTTCGGGCAGCTCGCCCGACACCGCCCTGCCGATCCTGACGCTGGCGCTGTCGCAGATCCTGGTCGCGGGCGCGCGGCTCGGCGCGATCCAGGACGTCGTGCCCGAGGAGCGGTTCGAGCCGGACGCGGCCGACGACGACGCCGACCCGCTGCGCACGGGCCTGGCCAACGTCTTCGCCGGCATCGACGACTACGTCTACGTCATCGACCCGATCACCTCGTCCGAGCGGGCCGACGGCTCGATCACCAACGACCTCGTCGACGTCGCTGTCGCGCTGAGCCACGGCCTCAAGCACTACGCCACGGGCCGGCGCGTCGAGGCGCTGTGGTGGTGGCAGTTCAGCTACCTGTCCGCGTGGGGCGACCGCGCGTCGATGGCGCTGCGCGCGCTCCAGTCGATCCTGTCGCACCTGCGGCTCGACGTCGACGAGGAGACCGTCGGCGAGGCAGAGTTCGACGCGCTGCACCCCTGACGAGTCGCTGTCGGCCCCCGATCCGACGCCGCCGCAGCCGCAGATCCTGCGGTCGTCGGGCCCCCGCGGCGGACGTCTCACGATGATGACCGGCCGCAGGCCGGACGCCCCCTCGTGCCTACACTCGGGGTGCCCTGTCAGCGAGCAGATCCGGAGCCCCGCGTGAGCATCGTCGTCCAGAAGTACGGCGGTTCGTCCGTGTCCGACGCCGAGGCCATCAAGCGCGTGGCCCGCCGTATCGTCGAGACGCAGAAGGCCGGTCACTCGGTCTGCGTCGTCGTCTCGGCCATGGGTGACACGACGGACGAGCTGATGGACCTCGCCGAGCAGGTGACGCCCACGCCTCCGGCCCGCGAGCTCGACATGCTGCTCACCTCGGGCGAGCGCATCTCGATGGCCCTCGTCGCGATGGCCATCGCCCAGCTCGGCGCGGAGGCGCGGTCCTTCACCGGCAGCCAGGCCGGCGTCATCACCGACGACGCGCACGGGGCCGCCCGCATCATCGACGTGACGCCGGGACGCATCCAGAGCGCCCTCGAGGCCGGCCACATCGCCATCGTCGCCGGCTTCCAGGGCGTCAGCCAGACGACGAAGGACATCACGACGCTCGGCCGCGGCGGCTCCGACACGACGGCCGTCGCGCTCGCGGCGGCGCTCAAGGCCGACGTCTGCGAGATCTACACGGACGTCGACGGCGTCTTCACCGCCGACCCGCGCATCCTGCCGAGCGCCCGCAAGCTCGACGTGCTGTCGATGGAGGAGATGCTCGACCTCGCCGCCAACGGCAGCAAGATCCTGCACCTGCGCTGCGTCGAGTACGCCCGCCGCTACGGCATCCCGATCCACGTCCGTTCCTCGTGGTCGCAGAAGGCGGGCACGTGGGTCAAGGACAACCCCTACGAAGGAGAAGGCGCTGTGGAAGCTCCGATCATCGCCGGCATCGCCCACGACCGCAGCGAGGCCAAGATCACCATCGTCGGGGTGCCCGACAGGGTCGGCGTCGCCGCCAAGATCTTCGGCGCCATCGCCGAGGCCGGCATCAACATCGACATGATCGTGCAGAACGTGTCGGCGGCAGAGACGGCCAAGACCGACATCTCCTTCACCCTGCCCCAGGCCGACGGGGCGCGGGGCATGCATGTGCTCCAGTCGATCAAGCACGAGGTCGAGTACCAGGACCTGCGCCTCGACGACAAGATCGGCAAGATCGCCCTCGTCGGCGCCGGGATGAAGAGCCACCCGGGCGTCTCGGCGAAGTTCTTCGGCGCGCTCGCCGAGGCCGGCATCAACATCGAGATGATCTCGACCTCCGAGATCCGCGTCTCGGCGGTCACCCGCGCCGAGCAGCTCGACGACGCCGTCCGCGCCGTGCACACGGCCTTCGGCCTCGACTCCGCCGAGGACGCGATCGTCTACGGCGGCACCGGCCGCTGAGGTCTCCCGCCCGGTCGAGGTGAACGGTCGCGCTGCGGCCCTGGACCACACCTCGACCTGCGGCGTCCGCTTCGGGTCGAGGTGACCGGTCGCGCTCCGGCGCGCCGAACCACCTCGACCGGACTACGTTCGGCGGGTATGACCAGACCTGCGCGACTCGTCCTCGCGGCCCTCGCCGCGTCCGCCCTCCTCACGGGGACCGCCATGACCTCCTCCGCCGGCCCCGCTCCGACACCCGACGCCGCAGGCACCATCCCGGACGCCGCCCGCCATCACGGCCCCGACGCGTCCGGCTGGGCGTGGACGCCGACGCCGACCGGCACGACGGAGCGCTTCCGCGGCCTCGCGCCGGTCTCGCGCGACGTCGCCTGGGTCAGCGGCACGAGCGGCACGGTGCTGCGCACGACCGACGGCGGCGCGTCGTGGCGCGACGTCAGCCCGGCCGGCCTCGGCACCGACACGCTGCAGTTCCGCGACATCGAGGCCTTCGACGCCCGGCACGCCGTCGTGCTGTCGATCGGCGAGGGGACCGACTCGCGCATCCTCACCACCGACGACGGCGGTGCCAGCTGGACCGAGACGTTCCGCAACACCGACCCGGCCGCCTTCTACGACTGCATGGCGTTCAGCTCGCCGCAGCGTGGCCTGGCCATGAGCGACCCGGTCGACGGGAGGTTCCGTCTCGTCGAGACCGGCGACGGCGGACGCTCGTGGTCGCCCGTCGCCCCGGCCGGGATGCCGGCGGCCAAGGCCGGTGAGTTCGGCTTCGCGGCGTCGGGCACGTGCCTGTCGAGCGGCGTCGGCGGCCGCACCTACCTCGCGAGCGGCGGCGTCGACCCGGCGCGGCTGTTCACCTCGAGCGACCACGGCCACACGTGGACCGTCACCGACACCCCGGTCGCGGGCGGCCCGTCGGCCGGCATCTTCTCGGTCACCTTCCGCGACGCGCGCCGTGGCGTCCTGCTCGGCGGTGACTTCGCCACGCCCACCGGAGCGGTCGACAACGCGGCCTGGACCGACGACGGCGGTCGCACGTGGCAGGCCTCGACGTCGAACCCGCCGGGCTACCGGTCCGGTTCGGCCTGGGTGTCGCGCGCGGCGCGGACGGTGCTCGCGGTCGGTCCGACCGGCTCGGACGTCTCGACCGACGGGGGCCGCTCGTGGTCGACGTTCGACACCGGCAGCTTCGACTCGGTCGAGTGCACCAGCGACGGCGCCTGCTGGGCGTCCGGAGAGCAGGGCCGCGTCGGCGTCCTGTACCGCTGACCTGCTCAGCGGGCGACCGCTGGGACGGCCCGGGCCACGACCTCGGCGAGCTCACCACGCGTCGGGCCCGGGTCGAAGGGGTGCCGCCAGCCCGACGCGTAGACGGCGCGGGCGCGGTCCTCGGCCACCCGCAGGCTCGCGGGCAGGGCCGCCATCGCGGCGTACGGCCCGATGACCTCGCCGATCGAGGGGTCGCGGTCGGCGGCCATCATGATGACGTCGGAGGGCAGCGGCCCGGACAGGTCGACGTCGTCGCCGGCCCAGCGCCGGGCCTGCGCCGAGTCCATCTGCACGTGGTCCTCCACCCAGGGCCGCATCCGCTCCTCGCCGAACGCGTCGAGCCCGCACGCCAGGGCCTCGAGGTCGGTGCCGTGCTCGTCGACGAGCCGGAGCAGCTCGGCCACCTGGAGCAGCGAGGTGGTGATGCCGCGCCCGAAGTTCGGTGTCGTCGTGCACACGGAGTCGCCGACGAAGACGAGCCCGGGCAGGGCCGGCCGCCCGTCGGGGCCGTGCTGGCCTCGGTAGACGTTGAGCAGCGGGCCGCCGGGCAGGACGTCGGTGAGCGGCGTGGCCACGGACGGGTCGGTCCACGCGGCGAGGCCCGGCACGGCGGCCGCGGCGGCCTCGAACGCGGCGGTGTGGCGCAGGTCGACGAGCGAGCGGTCGGAGGTGTTGCGGATGAGGAGGGCCGAGAAGATGCCGTGCTCGTGGACGAAGACGAGGACCCCGAAGCCGTCGTAGCTGCCCTGCCAGGCGATGGGGTTGGTCAGCGGTGGTTGGTGCCCGGGCCGGAGTTGGTACTGGCGGTCGACGTAGGCGATGCCGCACTCGCCACCGATGCCGGGGGCGCGCAGGTGCCGGTTGACGCGACCGGAGCGGCCCGACGCGTCGACGACGAGGTCGGCGGGCAGGTCGTGGCCGTCGACGCTGACGCCCCCGACGCGTCCGCACCGGGTCGTGACGCCGTCGACGTGCCCGGTCTCGAGGGTGAGCCCGGGCTGGTGGGCGGCGGCCGAGCGTACGGCGCGCTCGAAGGTCTCGCGGCGTGACCGCATGCCGCCGAGCTCCTCGGTGCCGTCGGGCTGGGTCAGGGTCACCGGCTCGGCCCCCGCGGCAAGCCACGTGCCCCAGGCATCGGGCGCGATCTCGCGGAGGGTCTGGCCGACCTGCGGGCGGAAGGCGTGGGCGTGGTGGAACTGCAT
>JAEXXY010000225.1 GCA_023451855.1 Actinomycetes bacterium | reverse complement strand
GCTCGGGACCGACGCGCTGCCGCCCGTCTCGGGATTCGCGAGCACCGACGGCCTGGGGGTCCGGGGCGTCGTCGCCGACGGGGCCGGCACGGTTGGGTCGCGGGCCGTCGTCGTCGGTCGTGCCTCGTTCGTCGCCGACTGGGCGGTCAGCGTGCCGGACGAGCTCACCGACGCGCTGAGCCGGGCCGAGGAGTCGGGCGGCACCGCGGTCGTCGTCGCGTGGGACGGCGTCGCGCGCGGCGTCGTCGTCGTGGCCGATGCGGTGAAACCGACGTCGGCAGAGGCGATCTCGCAGCTGCGCGGGCTGAATCTACGACCCGTGCTCCTCACCGGCGACAACGCCGCGACGGCACGGGCCGTGGCCGCCGAGGTCGGGATCGCCCCGGACGACGTCGTCGCAGAGGTGCTGCCCGCCGACAAGGTGGCGGTCGTGACGCGTCTGCAGGAGCAGGGACGGGTGGTCGCGATGGTCGGCGACGGCGTCAACGACGCGGCCGCCCTCACCCAGGCCGACCTCGGCCTCGCGATGGGGACCGGCACCGACGTCGCCATCGAGGCGAGCGACCTCACCCTCGTGCGCGGCGACCTGCGGGTGGCGGCCGACGCGATCCGCCTGTCACGACGCACGCTCGCGACGATCCGGGGCAACCTCTTCTGGGCCTTCGCCTACAACGTCGCCGCCCTGCCCCTCGCAGCCGCGGGGCTGCTCAACCCGATGCTCGCCGGCGCGGCGATGGCCTTCTCGTCGGTCTTCGTCGTGACGAACAGCCAACGCCTGCGCACCTTCCGCGGCACCGCCACCACCCCGAGCCCCTGACGAAGGGGGTGCAGGCCCCGCGCTGCCCGGCGGGGCTGCGGGTGACGCGTCAGGGGAGGTAGTCGTCGACGAGACGGCTCGCGAGGGCGGTGTAGGTCTGCGGCGTCAGGGCCACGAAGCGCGCCTCGACGTCGGCGGGCAGGCCCAGGCCGCGGACGAACTCGCGCACCTCGTCACCACCGATGCGCCGCCCGCGGGTCAGCTCCTTGAGCCGCTCGTACGGCTCCTCCATGCCCGGGACGCCCTGGGCGCCGAGGGCCCGCATCGCCGACTGGATCGGCTCGCCGAGCACCTCCCAGTTGGCCTCGAGGTCGGCGGCCATGCGCTCGGGCACGGCGTCGAGACCGGCGAGGCCGCGCGACACGTTGTCGATGGAGAGCAGGCTGTGGCCGAAGGCCGTGCCGATGTTGCGCTGCATGCTCGAGTCGGTGAGGTCGCGCTGCAGGCGGCTCTGCACGAGGGTGGCACCGAGCACGTCGAGCAGGGCGTTGCTCACCTCGAGGTTGGCCTCGGCGTTCTCGAAGCGGATCGGGTTGACCTTGTGTGGCATCGTGCTCGACCCGACCGTGCCCTGGCCGCGCACCTGGGCGAAGTAGCCCATCGAGATGTAGGTCCACACGTCGGTGCAGAGGTTGTGCAGGATGCGGTTGAACCGGGCGACGTCGGCGTAGAGCTCGGCCTGCCAGTCGTGGCTCTCGATCTGGGTCGTCAGCGGGTTCCACGTCAGGCCGAGGCCCTCGACGAACGAGCGCGAGACCGCCGGCCAGTCGACGTCGGGCAGGGCGAGGGCGTGCGCGCCGAACGTGCCGGTGGCGCCGTTGAACTTGCCGAGGTACTCCTGCCCGCCGATGCGGCGCAGCTGGCGGCCGAGGCGGTGCGCGAGGACGGCGAGCTCCTTGCCCATCGTCGTCGGGGTCGCGGGTTGGCCGTGCGTGTGGGCGAGCAGCGGCACGTCCTTGAGCTCGCGCGCCATCGCCGCGACCTGCTCGACGAGGGCCTGCGCCCTGGGCAGCCAGACCTGCTCGACGGCGCCCTTGACCATGAGGGCGTAGGAGAGGTTGTTGATGTCCTCGCTCGTGCAGCCGAAGTGGATCAGCTCGGACAGGCCGCGGTCGGCCTCGGCGGGTGCGATCTCGGACAGGCGCTTCTTGAGGAAGTACTCGACGGCCTTGACGTCGTGCACCGTGACCCGCTCGATCTCGCCGAGCTCGGCCACCTCGTCGGTGCCGAAGTCGTCGACGACCTTGCGCAGCGCCGCCACCTCGTCGTCGGACAGCGAGCGGACGCCCGGCACGACGCCCTGACGCGTCTGGTGGATGAGCCACTCGACCTCGACGTGCACGCGCTGACGGTTGAGCGCGGCCTCGGACAGGTGGTCCACGAGCGGTGCGACCGCGCCGCGGTAGCGGCCGTCGAGCGCGCCGAGGGCGATGGGCGGGGTCGCGTCAGCGAGGGAAGCCATGGCCCACATCCTCCCAGAGCCGCGCCGGTGCCTCGTCCAGCCGTCTCAGGCGGGCCCCGACGCCGGCTCAGCCGTCCGACGCGTCGGCGCGCGACGCGTCGGAGGTGGATGCGTCGGTAACGGCGGACGCGTCGGTGGTGGCGGATGCGTGGGGCAGCTGCATGACCGAGAACGTCTCGCCCTGCGCGCCCGCGACGACGGCCATCCGACCGTACGGGGTGTCGAACGGCGACCGGACGACGGTGCCGCCGAGGCTCGTGACGCGGTCGGCCGCAGCGTCGGCGTCGGCCACCGCGAAGTAGACCATCCAGTGCGACCGCACGTCGGCAGGCGCCTCGGCCGGGATGGCGCCGATGCCGGCGACCGGAGCGCCGCCGTCGGCGAGCGTGGCCACCGAGTAGCTGAAGTCGGCCTCGCCGATCTCCTCGAGGCGGAAGCCCAGCACGTCGGAGTAGAAGGCCTGGCTGGCCGGGTAGTCGCGGCTCATCGACTCGGCCCAGCACAGCGAGCCCGGCTCGCCGACGAGGTCGGTGCCGGTGTGCGACCCGGCCTGCCACAGCCCGTAGGCCGCGCCCGCGGGGTCGGCGCCGACGGCGATGCGCCCGACGTCGAGCACGTCCATCGGGCCGAGGAAGAAGACGCCCCCGGCGGCTTGCGCGGCCTGCACCGTGGCGTCGACGTCGTCGGTCGCGAGGTACACCGTCCACACGTCGCGCTGGCCCGGGTCGCCCGGGTCGCGCGCCATGAGCCCGGCCACGACGTGGCCGTCCTGGCGGGCCATGACGTACCCGCCGGCCTCCGGCGGGAGGTCCTCGAAGGTCCAGCCGAACAGCGCGCCGTAGAAGTCGCGAGCCCGGGTCAGGTCACCGACCATGACGTCGGCCCAGCACGGCGTTCCGGGGGCGAACCTCTCCTCGTGGACGGGCACGGTGGTTCCTCCTGCGGTCGGTGGCCGGGCTGGCAGGGTGTCCGTACCCGTCCTCAGTCGAGGTCGGGCACCAGGAGGGAGAACACCTCGCCCTCCGGACCCGCGAGCACCGCCCCGACGCCGTACGGACCGTCGAACGGGCCCTGCAGCAGCGTCGCGCCCAGGTCGAGCGCACGGGCCATGGAGGACACGACGTTGTGGGTCGCGAACGAGGCCACCCAGTGCGGCGGGATCTCGGCCGGCCACTCGTCGTCGATCTCGGACAGCCCGTAGGCCGGGTTGCCGTCGCCCGTGTGGGCGGTGGCCCAGCGGGGGCCGCCGGGCTCGGTCTCGTCGGTGAAGTCGTGGCCGAAGACGCCGAGCTGGAAGTGCTGCACGCGGTCGTAGTCGCGGGTCAGCAGCTCGTTCCACGTCAGCGAGCCGGGCTCGTCGAGGACGCCGGAGCCGGGCAGGTCGCCGGGCTCCCAGACGCCGAAGTACGCGCCGCCGGGGTCGACGGCCACGAGCGTGCGCGCCAGGGCGCCGATGGACACCGGCCGGCCGAGGACGCGTCCGCCGTGGGCCCGCACGGCCGTCGCGGCGGCGTCGATGTCGCCGACGCGCAGGTAGGTCGTCCACTGGCTCGCCACAGGGGCGTTCGCGGGTTTGCGGCTCAGGCCGGCGACGGGATGGCCGCCGAGCAGCGCCATGGTGTAGCCGCCGGTGGCGGCGTCGCCGCTCAGCCACGTCCAGCCGAACAGGTCGGCGTAGAACTGCTTGGCACGGGGCACGTCGGTCGTCAGCAGGTCCAGCCAGCAGGGGGACCCGTAGGGGTAATCGGGCACGGTGGGGCTCAGGTCTCGCTCGGTCGCACTCAGGTCAGGGGAGGGGAGGGGTGCGCTGGAGGTCCAGCGCATCCCTGACGTGGTCGAGGATGCCATGACAAGCGGCCTCGACCTCGCTGAAGCACCTGGCGAACTGCTCGACGCCCCCGTACCAGGGGTCGCTCGTCTCGAGGGTGCCGGCCTCGACGGCGGCCGGGTCGAACTCGCGCACGAGGCGGATCTTGCGGCGGTTGGCCGGCGTACGGGCCAGCCGCTGGAGCGTTCGCACGTGCCCCTCGTCGGAGGCGAGCACGAGGTCGATGTCGTCGAACTCCTCCGGGTCGAACTCCCGGGCCCGGTGGCGCGAGCCGTCGTAGCCGTGCTCGGCGAGCACCGCCACGGTGCGCGGGTCGGCGTGCTCGCCGACGTGCCAGTCGCCGGTGCCGCTCGAGGTGACCCTGACGTCGCGCTCGAGCCCCGCGTCGGCGACGAGCGACCGGAGGATGACGTGCCCCATCGGCGACCTGCAGATGTTGCCACTGCACACGAAGGTGACGTGGAAGGGGCGATCAGGCATGGTGCCCATTGAACACCGCAGATCCGCGGCCGGTGCCCGAAGTGCGCACATTCGCGGAGTTCGTGTGGAGACGGGCTGTCGGTGGTCGGTGCCACGGTGGTCCCATGACGACGACCCGCCCCGCAGCCCGTGCGCCGGAGGACCTCGAGGCCCTCCTCGCCGCCGCCGTCGCGTCCGCCGATCTCGACGCCGTGGCGGCCCTGCACGCGCCCGACGCGGTCGTCAGCCTGCCGCACGGTCGCGAGGCGGCGGGTCGCGACGCCGTCCGGGCTGCCTACGCGGCGGCACTCGACGCAGGGGCCCTCGTCGACACCGCCCTCGGCGCCACCTCGACGCGAGCGGTCGTGTCCGGGGCGCTCGCCATGACGACCTCGACGTGGCCCGACGGCACCGTGCGCACCCAGGTCGCCCGGCAGGAGGCCGATGGCACGTGGGTGTGGACCCGCGACGGCTCGCGGCTGCGCGACGTCGACGCCTGCCTCCCGGTCGCGGGGGCTGACGCGTCGGTGGCGTAGCGTCGGGCGGGTGAGGGCCGGACCGGGGGAGAACGACACCGACGAGCAGGGGACGCGCGCACCGGAGGCGGGGGCGTCTGCGCCGCAGCGTCGCTCGCACTTCGTCGACCTGACGCCGCTGCGCGTCAGCCCGGCCTTCGCGCGGCTGTGGGTCGGCAACGCGCTCGCCGGCATCGGCACGTTCGTCACGAACACCGCCGTCGGCCTGCACATCTACGACCTGACCCACTCGACCTTCATGGTCTCGCTCGTCGCGTGGTTCTCCCTCCTGCCGATGATCGCCGCCGGCCTCTACGGCGGCGCGATCGCCGACCGCTTCGACCGGCGCACCGTGGCGATCACCGCCTCGACGGTGGCCTGGCTCTCGACGGTCACCCTGGCCACCGTCGCCTGGCTGCACCTCGAGCACGTCTGGGTCTTCTACGTCATCACGACGGTCAACGCCGTGGCCGCGACGATCGCCTCGGCCACCCGCCAGGCCATCGTGCCGCGGCTGCTGCCGAAGCGGCTGCTGCCCCAGGCCGCCGCCCTCATGGGCATCTCGGCCGGGGTCATGGTCACGGTCGGACCCGGCGTCGCGGGCGTCCTCGTCGCGCGGGCCGGGTACGCGTGGACCTACACCGTCGACGTCCTCCTCTTCCTCGCCGGGTTCTTCGGCCTGTGGACGCTCCCGCGGATCCGGCCCGAGGGCGAGCGGCCCGTCGCCGGCGGGCTCCGTTCTGTCATCGAGGGACTCACCCACCTGCGGCGCGCGCCCAACGTGCGCATGAGCTTCCTCGTCGACATCATCGCCATGACGTTCGGCCAGCCGATGGTCCTCTTCCCGGCCGTCGGTGCCGTCGTCATCGGGGGCGGCGCGGTCACCGCGGGCCTGCTGCTCGCGTCGTTCGCCGTTGGGGGCATCGTGTCGAGCCTGGGGTCCGGGCGGGTCACCGGCCTGCGCTGGCAGGGACTGGCCATCCGCAACGCCATCGTCGTGTACGGGCTCGGCGTGCTCGGGCTCGGGCTGGTGCTCGCCGTCACGACGCTCGGGGGCCACGCCGTCGCCTCGCGCGACTTCGCCGACGTCAACCGCCTCGCGCTCGCCCTGGCGATGCTGTGCCTCGCCGTGTCCGGTGGCGCCGACAACGTCAGCGCGATCTTCCGGCAGTCGATCCTCCAGTCGGCCGTGCCTGACCAGCTCCGTGGCCGCACGCAGGGCGTCTTCACGGTCGTCGTCACGGGCGGGCCGCGGCTCGGGCAGATGTTCGCCGGCACGCTCGCGACGCTGACGACCACGTGGGTGCCTCCGGTCGTCGGCGGCGTCCTCGTCGTCGTGCTCGTGATCCTCTCGGTGGCGCGGGTCCGCTCGTTCCGCGAGTACGACGCTCTCGACCCCAGGCCCTGACCGGCGCGCTGCCGTGTGACGGGTGGGGCGGCGAGCTGCCCACTCGACAGGGGGCGTCGGCGCGAGAGGTGCGGGCTCGCGTCAGGAGTGGGGCTGTGGCTGAGGGGTGCGCGTTGCGTCGCGCACCTCTGCGGGAAGCGCGCACTCCTGGGGCTTCGGTGCACTTGTGGGCGGGACCCTGCGGGGTCACCCGGCGAGCTCGTCGAGCCGAGCCCCGACGCGAGCCGTGAGGTAGTCGCGGTCGGGCACCGCGGCCGGGTCGGCGACGACCGTGACGCAGAGCCGGCCCGCGTAGGAGAGGACGTCGAAGGTCACCGTCGTGTTGCCGGGTGTCACGGCCACCGGCACGACCCGTGACACCTCGCAGCCGCCGAGGTGGAGCCGCTCGGCCGGCCCGGGCACGTTCGTCACGAAC
>JAEXXY010000209.1 GCA_023451855.1 Actinomycetes bacterium | reverse complement strand
GCCGCAGACGGCGCCGCCGCTCGCGCTGCCGACGAGCTTGCGGTACTTGGCGAGGACGCCGCGGGTGTACTTCGGCTCGGGGTGCGTGACGCCCTCGGCACGGCGGCGCGCCATCTCGTCGTCGTCGACGAGGACGTCGAGCGTGCCGCTCGCGACGTCGAGGCGGATCGTGTCGCCGTCGCGGACGAAGGCGATCGGCCCCTCGTCGACGGCCTCCGGGGCCACGTGCCCGACGCAGAGCCCGGTGGTGCCACCGGAGAAGCGCCCGTCGGTGAGGAGCAGGACGTCCTTGCCCAGGCCGGCCCCCTTGATCGCGCCGGTCACGGCCAGCATCTCGCGCATGCCGGGGCCGCCCTTGGGGCCCTCGTAGCGGATGACGACGACGTCGTTCTTCTTCAGCGAGCCGTTCTCGACGGCGTCCATCGCGGCGCGCTCGCCGTCGAACACCCGGGCCGTGCCCTCGAAGACCGACTCGTCGAACCCTGCCGACTTCACGACGGCGCCCTCGGGCGCCAGGGAGCCGGTGAGGATCGTCAGGCCACCGGTCTTGTGGATCGGACGGGCCATCTCGCGGATGACCCGGCCGTCGATGTGGGGAGGGTTGATCTCTTCCAGGTTCTCGGCCATGGTCTTGCCGGTCACCGTGAGGCAGTCGCCGTCGAGCAGGCCGGCCTCGAGCAGCGTCTTCATGACGACGGGGATGCCGCCGATGTGGTCGATGTCCTTCATGACGAAGCTGCCGAAGGGTTTGACGTCGGCGAGGTGCGGCACCTTGGCGCCGATGCGGCGGAAGTCCTCGATGGTGAGGTCGACCTCGGCCTCGTGGGCGATGGCGAGCAGGTGGAGCACGGCGTTGGTCGAGCCGCCGAAGGCCATGACGACGGCGATGGCGTTCTCGAAGGCCGGCTTGGTCATGATGTCGCGCGCCGTGATACCGCGGCGGAGCAGCTCGACGACGGCCTCGCCCGACTTGCGGGCGTACATGTCGCGGCGCCGGTCGGTCGCGGGCGGAGCGGCCGAGCCCGGGATCGACATGCCGATCGCCTCGGCGACGGCGGCCATGGTGTTGGCGGTGTAGAAGCCGCCGCAGGCGCCCTCGCCCGGACAGATCGCCCGCTCGATGGCGTCGACGTCCTCGCGCGACATGAGGCCGGCGTTGCACGCCCCGACGGCCTCGAACGCGTCGATGATCGTGACCTCCTTCTCGGTGCCGTCGGAGAGCTTCGCGACACCCGGGAGGATCGTGCCGGCGTAGAGGAACACCGAGGAGAGGTCGAGGCGCGCCGCGGCCATGAGCATGCCGGGCAGCGACTTGTCGCAGCCGGCGAGCAGCACCGAGCCGTCGAGGCGCTCGGCGTTCATGACGGTCTCGACGGAGTCGGCGATGATCTCGCGCGACACCAGGCTGAAGTGCATGCCCTCGTGGCCCATCGAGATGCCGTCGGAGACGGAGATCGTGCCGAACTCGAGCGGGTAGCCGCCACCGGCGTGGACGCCGTCCTTGACCGCCTTGGCGAGCCGGTCCAGCGACAGGTTGCAGGGCGTGATCTCGTTCCACGAGCTCGCGACGCCGATCTGCGGCTTGGCGAAGTCGTCGTCGCCGAGGCCTACCGCCCGCAGCATCCCCCGCGCGGCGGTCTTCTCCAGACCGTCGGTGACGTCGCGGCTGCGGGGCTTGATGTCAGGCGTCTGCGTCATGCTCTGCAGCATAGGACGCTGTCCGCTCCGTGGACATGGCATCTCACGTCCCGGCCACGACCTGCTCCACGAGCGTCGGGCGGGTCAGGCGCGGCTCACGTGGAAGCGCGCGAGCGAGCACGAGCCGGCGTCGAGGTCGGCCCACTCCCCCTGGTACCGCAGCACGGCCAGCCCGCTCGTGGCGAACCCCGCTGCGAGCGCGTCGTGCGCCTCGCGCGAACCATCGCCCTCGGTGAGGATGATGGTCAGGTGCGCGGTGGTCGGGTTGTGCCCGACGACGAGGACCGTGGCGGTGTCGCCGGCGTCCTCCCGCACTGTCTCGAGGGTCTGCTCAGGGCCGCCGCCGTAGATGGTGCGCCGGTACTCGACGAACTCGGCGTGAGCGCCGCCGCGGCAGGCCTCCTCCCAGGTCTGCCGGGTGCGCACGGCCGTCGAGCAGATGACGAGGTCGGGCACGAGCCCCTCGGTGCGCAGCCAGGCACCGGCCGCCTTGGCGTCGCGGCGGCCCCTGTCGGTGAGCTCGCGGTCGTGGTCCGGCTTCCCGAGCACCTGCTCGGCCTTGGAGTGACGCATGAGGACGAGGGTCTTCTCGCGGGCGGCGGTGCTCATGCCACCGAGCATGCTCCGATCCGTCGGCCTTGTCAGCCCGGGTCACAGCTGGAGGGCCGGCTTGATCCGCTTCGGGGTCCACATCCGTGAGCGGCGTGCCGCGACGCCCGAGACGGCCAGCGCGCCGAGCAGGTAGACGGCGAGGACTCCGACCGAGTCGGCCACCGGACCGAGGTCCGCCCCGTAGAGCAGGCGGCGCAGGCCGTCGACGGCGTGGCTCATCGGCACGACGTGGTGCACGGCCTGCAGCGGCGTGGGAAGGGTCTGCCACGGGAAGGTGCCGCCGGCACTGACGAGCTGGACGACCATGAAGACGAGGCCGAGGAACTTGCCGACCGCCCCGAACCGCGAGGCTAGCGCGTGCAGGATCGCGACGAACGTCATCGAGGTGAAGCAGAGGAAGAGGAACGCGAGCACCGGGTGGGCGATCCGGATGTCGACTCCGCGCCCGACGACGAGCACGAGTGCCGCCACCTGGACGAGCCCGACGAGCGCGGGCGCGAGCCAGCCGCCGAGGGCGGTGCGGATGGAACGCTGGCTCGTGGCGAGGGCACGCGTCGACAGCGGCCGTACGAAGAGGAAGAGGACATAGGCGCCGATCCACAGCGCGAGGCTCATGAACAGCGGTGCCAGTCCGGCTCCGTAAGACCCGGCCGAGGACAGCGAGCCGTTGGAGACACCGACCGGGTTGCCGATGGTCTCGGCCATGGCCTTGCGCTGGGCGTCGCTGGGGTCGGGCACGGAGTCGCGGCCTTTGACCAGGCCGGCGTGGAGGTCGGTGGCGCCCTTGGCGATGGTGTCCAGGCCCGACGCGAGCGAGGTGGCCCCCGCGGCGAGCGCGTCGCCCCCCGACGCGGCCCTCGCGGCTCCGCCGGAC
>JAEXXY010000204.1 GCA_023451855.1 Actinomycetes bacterium | reverse complement strand
TCGCCGGACCGCCCGCGCCGTGACGTCCCTGGAGGGGCTCGACGAGTTCACGACCTCCTTCGCCGCCGCCATGCTCCTGTCGGGCATCGCCGGGGCCAAGCTCTTCTCGGTGGCCGAGGACCCCGGCGCCCTGCTGGCCGACCCGGTCGGGCAGGTCTTCAGCGGCAACGGGTTCAACATCATCGGCGGCCTCGTCGTCGCCACGGCGGTGGGCGTCATCCTCCTGCGCCGTAAGGGCATCCGTGTCGCGCCGTTCCTCGATGCCGCCGCGCCGGCCCTCATGCTCGGCTACGCGGTCGGGCGGATCGGGTGCCAGGTGTCCGGTGACGGCGACTGGGGAGTGGCGGCGGACCTCGCGGGCAAGCCGGGGTGGCTCCCGACGTGGCTCTGGGCCCAGCAGTACCAGGGCAACATCCTCGGCGTGCAGATCCCGGCCCCGGGCGTCCACCCGACGCCCATCTGGGAGACCGCGATGGCGCTGGTCCTCTTCGGCGTCCTGTGGGCACTGCGCCGGCACCCGTTCCGGGCCGGGTGGCTCTTCAGCCTCTGGATCGTGCTCGCCGCGGCCGAGCGGCTCGCCATCGAGCCGTTCCGGGTCAACGAGCTGCACGGCCCGCTGCACCTGAGCCAGGCGCAGTACCTGTCGGCGGTGTTCCTCGTCGTCGGGCTGGCCGGTCTCGTGCGGCTCCGGGCCCGGCGCACGACGGCGCCGGACCCGGAGCCGGTGGACCTCAGCCGAGCGTGACGGCGTAGACCTCGAACCGGTCGTCGCCGGGCAGCGTGACCGACTGCAGGTGCCGGGCCGGGTCGGCGGCCACGGTCGTGCCGAAGAGCTGCACCGGTGGTCCGTCCACGCCCGAGCCGCCCTTGATGCGGTGGTCCATGGCGATGGCGACCTGGTTGCCGTTGTGGCCGCCGCCGGCGGCCCAGTCGGTCAGCGAGATCGGCACCGACTGGACGCTGCCGTCGGTGTAGGTCAGGCGCAGGGCCGTCGAGACATCGCCGTTGTGCGTCGAACCGATGACGTGGATCGCGCTGCGGCTCGCCGCGGGCACGAGGATCGTCTGTCCCCGGCCCTCGACGAAGTTCGGCGTCGTGCCCGAGGTGACGGGCGCGGCGTACGTCACCCCGTTCCAGTCCCACGTGGTCCCGGTGGGCAGCAGCGCCGCATCGTAGCTCCACCCGCTGTTGTCGAAGTTGCCCTCGCTGGGCGAGGACACCGTCGCGGTGCCGTCGTGGTTGCGGGCCGGGGCGAGGTCGACCGCGCAGCCGGTCGCTCCGGGCACACAGGCCAGCGCCTCCTGCAGCTGCACCGTGACGACCTTCGTCACCGGGTCCACGCCCGGGGCCGAGGCGGTGACCCGCACCTCGTGGGACCCGACGCCGAGCCCGGCGGGCAGGGTCAGCGTCACGGGCACCGACGCGCTGGCCGGGACGCCGTTGCTGTGCAGCACCTCGGCGCCGTCACCGCTGCCGCCGACCGCGGCCGACCAGCCCTGCGGGGCCGCGACGTCGACCTGCACGGGCAGGCTCTTGGGCGCCTGGCCGACGAGGTCGACCGAGAGGCGGGCCTCACGGGCACCGGTGGGCACGACGACCGGGTTCGGACGTGCCGTCATCGACAGCGACAGGCGCGGGTCTCGGCCCGCCTGCACGGCCGAGGGCGGGACGTCGGCGGGCGTCGTGCCCCAGCGGCTCGGCGTCGGACCCACCGTGTGGGCGATGGTGCCGCCCCGGCGCAGGGCGTCCCAGCCGACCCAGCTCTTCGTGCTCTTCGTCCCGCTGACGGTCAGCGTCTGGACGTAGCGGTTGGCGTCGGAGACGCCGGGAGCCGTGACGGTCAGGCGGCCTCCCTGCCCGGTGCGCACCGTCGACGGCGAGGCGACGTCGATGTCGACGCGCTCGAACTGCGGCGAGCTGACGACGAAGTAGTTCGCGCCGCTCATCGTCGGGTAGAGGCCCCAGGACGAGAAGACGTACCAGGCCGACATGGTGCCGAGGTCGTCGTTGCCGGTCATGCCGTCGGCGCCGTCGGTGAAGAGGGTGAACGCGGCGCGGGCCACGGTCGCGATCTTGGCCGGCTGCTGCACCCACGCGTAGACGTACGGCGCGAGCAGGTCGGGCTCGTTGTTCGGGTTGTACGTCGGCTTGCTGTAGTAGGCGTACGTCGCCTCGATCCAGTCGGTGCGGGCGGTGCCGGCCGGGTCGGTGAGCAGCTTGTCGTAGGCGAAGAAGTCGTCGAGGCGCTTCTCGGTGGCGGCGCGGCCGCCCATGAGGTCGACCAGGCCCGCCGGGTTCTGGGGTGCGAGCCACTGGTACTGGTAGGAGCCGCCCTCGTGGAAGGCGTGTGAGGCCTCGACCGGGTCGTACGGGTCGAGCCAGGTGCCGTCGCCCATGCGCGGGCGGAACGTCTGCGTGCCGGCGTCCCAGAGGTTCTTGTACCAGCCGCTGCGCTCGGTGAGCATCGACGCGTCGGCCGGGTGCCCCAGCGCCTTGGCCATGATCGCGAGCGACGCGTCGGCCGCGGCGTACTCCATCGTCGCCGACGCGGGGTGGGCGCAGTCGTTGTCGCCGCCGTGCGAGACGCAGTCGGTGCCCACCTTCAGACCGAAGGGGATGTAGCCGAGCTTCTCGTACCAGTACTGGCCGGAGCGTCCGTTGTAGGGGCTGTCGGCGGGCGGCAGCTGCGTCGCGTTCTGCTTCAGCAGGGCGTACGCCTCGTCCTCGTGGCCGGCGAGGAAGCCCTTGCTCCAGCCTTCGACGAGGAACGGGGTGACGGGGTCGCCGGTCATGATGTTCGTCTCACTGTTGACCAGGGCCCAGCGCGGCAGCCAGCCACCCTCGCGTCCGATGGCGAGCACCGACAGGTAGGAGTCGCGGGCGACGTCGGGGGCGAGCACCTCGAGCAGCTGGTTCTGCGGGCGGTAGGTGTCCCAGAGCGAGAAGTTCTGCCGGGGCGTGTAGCCGTCGGCGACGTGGTTCTTACCGTCCCAGCCGTGGTAGCTGCCGTCGACGTCCGCGGCGAGGTTCGGGTGCATGAGCGAGTGGTAGAGCGCGGTGTAGTAGGCGGTGCGCCGCTCGGCGGAGCCACCGGTGATCCGGGCGTGCCCGAGCTGCTGCTCCCAGCGCTGCGTCAGCGCGGCGCGCGTCGCGTCGAAGTCGAAACCGTCGCCGGTCTCCTTCGCGAGGTTGGCCCGGGCGCCTTCGGCACCGGTGTAGCTGAGGCCGACCTTCATCGTCACCGAGGTCGTGCCGTCGGGGAACGTGACGGCGGCGCCGTTGCCGCCGCCCGTCGTCGACGCGTCACGACGGGCGCTGGTGAGCGTCGACCCGCTCCACGTGCCGAACGACGCGAACGGCCGGTCGAACTCGGCGCGGAAGTACACCGTGTGCTCGTCCTTGCCGGCGCAGAAGTTGCCGTCGTGGATGCGTCCCTCGACGACCCGGTCGCCGACGACGTGCACCTCCGAGTCGAAGACCCGCATGTTGGCCTTGCCGGTGTTGAGCAGGACGTTGGCGGCCTTGTCGGCCGGGAAGGTGAACCGCTGCCAACCGGTGCGGTCGGTCGCGGTCAGCTCGGCCTGGACGCCGTAGGTCGGCAGCCCCACGCGGTAGTAGCCGGGGCTCGCCTCCTCGTCGGAGTGCGAGTACGTGGACGCGTAGCGCGAGGCGTCGACGGTCGTGATCGTGCCGCTCGTCGGCATGACGGGCAGCTCACCGACGACCGGGCACCCGACGCCGGACAGGTGCGTCTGGCTGAAGCCGTAGATGGACTTCTGCGAGTAGTCGTAGCCGCCCTCTCCCCCGGTGTCCGGGCTGACCTGGACCATGCCGAACGGCGCGCTGGCGCCCGGAAAGGTGTTCCCGTTGTCCTGCGTACCGATGAGCGGGTTGACCGACGAGACGAGCGCGTCCGCGACAGCGGCGGCCGCCGTCGGAGGTGCGACGGAGGGCAGCACCGGCCCCAGGGCGGTGGCGGCGAGGACGACGGTGCCGAGCGATCTGAGCACGATGCGCATGGGGCGTTTCCTTCACGAGGGCGACAGCGGTGTCTCGCCCGAGACTCGTGTCGTCCGCCCCACCGGGCAACCCGTGACCGCGGCCCTGTCCGATGTCGACACGACATCGGACAGGACAGCGGTCGCGGGCTCAGCACGTCGGCTCAGACCTGCGCGCGACTCTCGATCGCGGCGAGCACCTCGGCGATCGCGTCGTCGATCGGCACCCCGTTCTTCTGCGACCCGTCGCGGTAGCGGAACGAGACGGCGCCGGCGGCGCGGTCCTCTTCGCCGGCGATGAGCGTGAAGGGCACCTTCGACTTGCTCGCGTTGCGGATCTTCTTCGGGAAGCGGTCGTCGCTGGCATCGAGCTCGACGCGGACTCCCTTGCGGCGCATGCGATCCAGCACCTCGCCGAGATAGTCCGCGTAGTCCTCGGCGACCGGCACGCCGAGCACCTGGACCGGCGAGAGCCACACCGGGAACGCGCCGGCGTAGTGCTCGACGAGCACCCCGAGGAAGCGCTCGATCGAGCCGAACTTGGCCGAGTGGATCATGACCGGCTGCTGGCGCGAGCCGTCGGCCGCCTGGTACTCGAGGCCGAAGCGCTCGGGCTGGTTGAAGTCGTACTGGATCGTCGACATCTGCCAGGTGCGCCCGATGGCGTCGCGGGCCTGGACCGAGATCTTCGGGCCGTAGAACGCGGCACCGCCGGGATCGGGCACCAGCTCGAGGCCCGAGGCGACGGCGACGTCCTCGAGGACCTTCGTCGCGACGGCCCACTGCTCGTCGCTGCCGATGAACTTGTCCTTCTTGTCGCCGTCCTCGTCGCGGGTCGACAGCTCGAGGTAGAAGTCGTCGAGGCCGAAGTCGCGCAGCAGGCTCAGCACGAAGTCGAGCAGGTGCTGGATCTCGGCGGGCGCCTGCTCGGGCGTGACGTAGCTGTGCGAGTCGTCCTGCGTCATGCCGCGCACGCGCGTCAGCCCGTGGACGACGCCCGACTTCTCGTAGCGGTAGACCGACCCGAACTCGAAGAACCGCAGCGGCAGCTCACGGTAGGACCGGCCGCGCGAGGCGAAGATGAGGTTGTGCATCGGGCAGTTCATCGCCTTGAGCTGGTACTTCGCGCCCTCGAGCTCCATCGGCGGGAACATGGTGTCGGCGTAGTACGGCAGGTGGCCCGAGGTGTGGAAGAGGCCGTCCTTGGTGATGTGGGGCGTGCCGACGTAGTCGAAGCCCTCCTCGATGTGCCGGCGGCGGACGTAGTCCTCCATCTCGCGCTTGATGACGCCACCCTTCGGATGGAACACCGGCAGCCCCGAGCCCAGCTCGTCGGGGAAGCTGAAGAGGTCGAGCTCGGCACCGAGCTTGCGGTGGTCGCGGCGCTCGGCCTCCGCGAGGCGGTCGAGGTAGGCCTTGAGGTCGTCCTTGGTCGGCCACGCGGTGCCGTAGACGCGCTGCAGCTGCGGGTTCTTCTCCGAGCCGCGCCAGTAGGCGGCGGCCGAGCGCATCAGCTTGAACGCGTTGCCGATGAGCTTGGTGTTGGGGATGTGCGGGCCGCGGCAGAGGTCGCCCCAGGCGCGGGTGCCGTCGCGGCGGATGTTGTCGTAGATCGTCAGCTCGCCGGCACCGACCTCGACGCCGGCGCCCTCGGCGGCCTCGTCGGCGTTGCCGCCCTTGAGCCCGACGAGCTCGCACTTGTACGGCTCGTGGGCGAGCTCCTCGAGGGCCTCGGCGTCGGTGACGACGCGACGCTCGAACGTCTGCCCCTCGTTGATGATCTTCTGCATGGCCTTCTCGAGGGCCTTGAGGTCATCGGGGTGGAACGGGGTCTCGACGTCGAAGTCGTAGTAGAAGCCGTCGCGGATGGGCGGACCGATGCCGAGCTTGGCGTCGGCGTGCAGCTGCTGGACCGCCTGCGCGAGCACGTGCGCCGTCGAGTGGCGCAGCACGGCGAGGCCGTCCTCGCTGTCGACGGTGACCGGCTCCACGACGTCACCGTCGGCCAGGACGTGGAACAGGTCGCGCAGGGCGCCGTTGACGCGCGCCACGACGACGGAGCGCTCACCATCGAACAGCTCACCCGCCGTCGTCTGCTCCGCGACCGTTCGCTCGCTCCCGGCGACGGTGACGGTGATGTCTGCAGACACGTGCGTGCTCCTTCTCGCCAACGGCCGACCGTGACCGGCCGGACGTTGGGGTTTCGGTGGTGGACGCCGTTGGGACACGGCGCGTCCAAGGGTATCGAGGACCCGTGCCGGCCAGCGACACGGTGTCACCAGCTGTTGCGCACCACTGCGTGCTCGACGTCACCCTTGGCCGACTCGAGCACCGACAGCGTCGATGCGTCGTCGAAGGCCGTGCGCAGGCGGACCGTCGACGGCAGGCGGACCGGCTTGCGGAACCAGACGCTGCTCGTGAGCCCGGACTGCGGCAGCTTGGGGCCGAGCGAGGCGAGCACCCTCGCGTACGAGTACATCCCGTGCGCGATGGCGGTCGGGAAGCCGAGCGGCTTGGCCGTCAGGGCGTGCACGTGGATCGGGTTCCAGTCTCCCGAGACCGACGCGTAGGCCCTCCCGGTGCCCTCACCGAGGCGCCAGACCGGCCCGCTCGTCACGCCGTCGATTGACGCCGTCGACGGCGGTTCGGACGCGACGGCGTCAGGGTGCTCGGTGCCGCGCGCCAGGTAGGTGCTGACGCCGCGCCAGACGAGCTCGCCGGCGACGTGCGCCTCCGACACGAGGTCGACCTGCCGGCCGCGTCGGTGGGGGCGCAGGTCGGTCGCCCGGACCGACACGTCGATCGCCTCCTCGACGCGGACCGGCCGGGTCGCGGTGATGGTGTTCTCCACGTGCACGGCGCCGAGCAGCGGCAACGGGAACCCGTCGCCGCTCATGACGACCATCTGGAGCGGGAAGGCGAGCAGGTGCGGGTAGGTCGGCGGCAGCAGGCCGTCGACGGTGAAGCCGCAGACCCGCGAGTACGCGACGAGGTCGGCGACATCGACCCGCACGCCGGGCCGGGACACCTCGACGTCGGGCAGGTCGCCCGAGGAAGAGCCCCGGCGCAGGGCCGCCGTGGCGTAGATGCGGCGCAGGTCCGGCGGACCGTCGAGCGTGGTGCGGCGCGTCATCGGCCTCACGCCCCGAGCAGGCTCTGGCCGCACACGCGCACGACCTGCCCGGTCACGGCGGCGGCACCCGGCTGGGCGAACCAGGCGATGGTCTCGGCGACGTCACGTGGCCGGCCGCCCTGCTGCAGGGAGTTCATCCGGCGCCCGAGCTCGCGCGTGGCGAAGGGGATCTTGGCCGTCATCTCGGTCTCGATGAACCCGGGAGCCACGGCGTTGACGGTGATGCCGCGCGCGGCCACCTGCGCCGACAGCGCGGTGACGAGCCCGATGACGCCGGCCTTGCTCGCCCCGTAGTTCGTCTGTCCGCGGTTGCCGGCGATCCCGGCTATCGAGGCGACGCAGACGATCCTGCCCCCGTCGGAGAGCCCGCCCTCGCCGAGGATGGCCTCGTTCATCCGCAGGATCGAGGCGAGGTTGACGCCGATGACGGAGTCCCAGCGCGCGTCGTCCATGTTGACGAAGAGCTTGTCGCGGGTGATGCCGGCGTTGTGGACGACGATGTCGAGCGAACCGTGGCGCCAGCGCGCGTGCTCGACGAGGCGTGCGCCGGCGTCGGGCGCCGTGACGTCGAGCTGGAGCGCGGTTCCCTTGACCTCGTTGGCGACCCGCGCGAGGGCGTCGCCGGCCTGGGGCACGTCGACGGCCACGACGGTCGCGCCGTCGCGAGCCATGACCCGCGCGATCTCGGCACCGATGCCGCGAGCGGCACCCGTGACGACCGCGACCTTGCCCGCCAGCGGGCGCAGGGAGTCGGAGTCGGGCGCCGTGGACGCGTCGACGCGCACGACCTGCCCGTCGACGTAGGCGGAGCGGCCAGAGAGGAAGAACTCGACGGCCGAGCGGACACCGTGGGCGGCCTCGCCGGTGGCGAGCACGAGGTTGGCGGTGGCGCCGGCACGCAGCTCCTTGCCGATCGAGCGCACCGCGCCCTCTAGCGCGCGCTGCGTGGCGACCTCGGCGACGCCGGTCAGCGACGCGGGGTCGGTGCCGACGACGACGACGCGACCGTTGCGCGCCAGGCGCTTGACCGCAGGCGCCCCGACGACGCGCAGCGCGGCCAGCTCGTCAGGGTGCGTGGCGGCGCTGAGGTCGAGGACGACGGCGCCGAGGCGCGTGCCCTCGGCCACCGCGTCGGCCGACTCGACGGTGGCGATGCCGAGCGAGCCGAGCCACTCGGCGAGGGCCGTGCCGAAGCGACCTCCCCCGGCGACGAGGACCGGCCCCTCGCAGAGCGGCAGACCGGGCTCGTACCGCCGCAGGGGCGTCGGCTGCGGCACACCGACCTTCTTGGCCACGGGCGAGCTGATGAGCGTGGTGAACAGGTCGGGCACGGGTCAGGCCTCCAGGATCGCGACGACGCCCTGCCCACCGGCAGCGCAGATGGAGATGAGGCCGCGACCGCCGCCGGCCTCCTTGAGCTGCTTGGCCAGCGAGGCGACGATGCGCCCACCCGTGGCGGCGAACGGGTGCCCGGCCGCGAGGGACGAGCCGTTGACGTTGAGCTTCGAGCGGTCGATCGCGCCGAGGGGCGCGTCGAGTCCGAGGCGTGCCTTGCAGAAGTCGGGGTCCTCCCACGCAGCCAGCGTCGTGAGCACCGTGGCGGCGAAGGCCTCGTGGATCTCGTAGTAGTCGAAGTCCTGCAGGGACAGGCCGTTTCGTGCGAGAAGCCGCGGCACGGCGTAGGCGGGGGCCATGAGCAGCCCCTCGTCGCCGTGTACGTAGTCGACGGCGGCGGTCTCGGCGTCGACGAACCAGGCGAGCGGCTCGAGGTGGTGCTCGGCGGCCCAGTCCTCGCTCGCGAGCAGGACGGCCGAGGCACCGTCGGTGAGCGGCGTCGAGTTGCCCGCGGTCATCGTCGCGCCCTCGCCCCGCCCGAAGGCCGGCTTGAGCGTGGCGAGCTTCTCGACGCTGGAGTCCGGGCGCAGGTTGTTGTCGCGGGTGAGCCCGAGGTAGGGCGTCATGAGGTCGTCGAAGAAGCCGCGGTCGTAGGCGGCGGCGAGGTGGTGGTGGCTCGCGGCAGCCAGCTCGTCCTGGGCCTCGCGCGAGATGCCCCACTGGGCGGCCGTGACGGCCATGTGCTCGCCCATCGACAGGCCGGTGCGCGGCTCGACGTTCTGCGGCACCGAGGGCACGAGGTGACCGGGGCGCAGACCCGCGAGGGCCTTGGCCCGGGCGCCCGGCGTGCGGGCCCGGTTGGCCGCGAGGAGGGTTCGGCGCAGGCCCTCGCTGACGGCGATCGGGGCGTCGCTGGCGGTGTCGACACCACCGGCGATGCCGGACTCGACCTGGCCGAGGGCGATCTTGTTCGCGACGAGGATCGCCGCCTCGAGGCCGGTGCCACACGCCTGCTGGACGTCGTAGGCGGGGGTCGTCGGCGAGAGTCGGGTCCCGAGGACGGTCTCGCGGGTCAGGTTGAAGTCGCGGCTGTGCTTGAGCACCGCGCCCGCGACGACCTCGCCGAGTCGCTCCCCCGCGAGGCCGTACCGGGCGACGAGGCCGTCGACGGCGGCGGTGAGCATGTCCTGGTTGCTGGCCTGCGCGTACGCGCCGTTGGCGCGGGCGAAGGGGATGCGGTTGCCGCCGAGGACCGCGACGCGGCGGGGCGCTCGGGAGGCGGTGGTCGTGGAGGCCATGGGTCGGTACCTGCTCTCGCTGTGGGTGGAGGTGTCTGGCTGTCGTTGCTCCCAAGATAACCGAAACCGGCAGTAGTCGATACAGCGCGTACCTGTTACTTTCGTGACATGGACGACGTCAACGAGGCCCGACCCAGCGGCTCCCGCGGGCCGCGTCGCGGTCGCGCCGGCGCGGACGGCCGGGACGGGCGGGACTCGCGATGGGAGCGCCACCGCGAGGAGCGCCGAGCCGCCCTCGTCGACGCCACCATCCGGGCCATCCGCCGCCACGGGGCGACGGTCGGCATGGACGACATCGCCGCCGAGGCCGGCACGAGCAAGACCGTCGTCTACCGGCACTTCGAGGACCGCGCCGGGCTCTACCGGGCCGTGGCCGCACGCATCGACGCCCGGGTCGTCCGCGACGTGGGGGCGGCCCTCGCGCGCGACGAGGCCGACGGCGGCACGGGCGACCCGCGCGGGCTCATCGCCTCGACCGTCGAGGCCTATCTCGCGCTCGTCGAGTCCGACACCGAGGTCTACCGCTTCGTCGTCAACCGGCCGCTCGTCGACCGCCCCCTGCCCGACGACCCCGTCGGAGGCACCGTGGCCCAGGTGGCCGACCGTCTCACCGGGCTGCTGCTGCGCTCGTTCGAGGCGTCGGCGGCCGACCCGGGCCGCGCGCGCACCTGGGCCATCGCCCTCGTCGGCTCGGTGCAGGCCGTCGCCGACGACTGGCTCGCGACCGCCCACCGCACCCCCCGGGCCGAGGTGGTCGCGGCCCTCACCGACCTCGCGTGGACCGGCCTCGCCCCAGTCCTGTCCCCCGCCGGCTCACCACCCGACTCCCCAGTCGACTCCCCCGACGTCCCTGCCAGCACCCCCGCCGAGGAGGCCCGCCGTGTCCGCTGAACCCACCACCGCAC
>JAEXXY010000185.1 GCA_023451855.1 Actinomycetes bacterium | reverse complement strand
GCCGACCGGACCGGCAGGACCGCCCGCAGCACGCCCCAGCCGGTGACCGACGCCGGCTGCACGACCTCGACGCGGAAGACGCGCGCGCAGTCGAGGCACGACCACGCGGCGGTCGGGTCCGGGAACGGCGTGACGTCCTCGCCCGCGCAGAACGGGCACGTGAGGGTGTGGTCGGTCGGCATGGTCAGCAGTGTCGCGGCACCCCTGCCGAAATACAATAACGGTCCATTATGTGATCCAGTCCTATCACTTATGGATCACTGCCCGAGTGCCGACACCGCCCGGGCGACGACGAGCAACGAGGTGAGCAGGGCCGCCGTCGCCTCGAGGCCCATCAGCGCCTTGGCCCGGGTGGACAGCGGCATGGTGTCGGTCGGGCTGAACGCGCTCGAGTTCGTCAGCGAGACGTACAGGTAGTCGACGAACTCCGGGCGCCAGTTGCTCCGGTCCCCCGACGTCGCCGCGACCTCGGCGACGGTGTCGCGGTTCTCGTCCTGGGAGAAGCGCCAGTCGGCCGGCGGCAGCCGGTCGCGCGAGAGGGTGTGCCGGGCCACCGGGCCGCCGCGGTCGACCTCCCAGAACAGCAGGCCGAAGCCGATGACGTTCGTCAGCCAGACCTGCAGGCCGGCCAGCAGCAGCGGCATCCCGCCGGGCTGCGCCGACGACAGGGTGCGCACGAGCATCCCGAGGGCGACGAGGTTCGCGGCGATGACGACGCACGCGAGGGCGGTGGACACGCCACGCGACCAACGGGTCTGGCGGACCAGACGCGTCGGGTTCGTCACCAGCAGCGCGACGAGCAGCGCCAGCTCGACCGCGGGGATGGCCAGGCGCGGCAGGACGAGCAGGCTCTCCGGCAGGGCCGCATACGCGAGGATCGCGACGAGCACGGCGAGCGTGGGCCACAGCCGGCGCTCGCCGGTGCTGCTGCGGGCCTCGTGGTGTCGACGCCGCTGCCTGCCGGGTGCCATGCCGACAACGTAGCGTCCGACGCCCTGAAGAACAGTCAGGCGAGCGCGATGAGGTCGCGGTAGTCCGGGCCCCAGAGGTCCTCGACGCCGTCGGGCAGCAGGAGGATCCGCTCGGGCTCCAGGGCCTCGACCGCCCCCTCGTCGTGGGTGACGAGCACGACGGCGCCCTCGTAGGTCTTGAGCGCGCCGAGGATCTCCTCGCGCGAGGCCGGGTCGAGGTTGTTCGTCGGCTCGTCGAGGAGCAGGACGTTGGCGGCCGACACGACGAGCATGGCCAGCGACAGGCGCGTCTTCTCCCCGCCGGAGAGCACACCGGCCGGCTTGAGCACGTCGTCGCCGGAGAAGAGGAACGAGCCGAGCACCTTGCGCACCTCGGTCTCGCCGAGGTCGGGCGCCGACGACTTCATGTTCTCCAGGACGGTTCGCCCGACGTCGAGGTTCTCGTGCTCCTGGGCGTAGTAGCCGAGGCGCAGCCCGTGGCCGGGCTCGACCTCGCCCGTGTCGGGGGCATCGACGCCGGCGAGCATGCGCAGCAGCGTCGTCTTGCCCGCACCGTTGAGGCCGAGCACGACGACCCTGCTGCCGCGGTCGATCGCGAGGTCCACGTCGGTGAACACCTCGAGCGAGCCGTACGAGCGCGACAGCCCGGACGCGCGCAGCGGCGTACGGCCGCAGGAGGCCGGCTTGGGGAAGCGCAGCTTGGCC
Organism: Actinomycetes bacterium; assembly: GCA_023451855.1. Classification (GTDB taxonomy): domain Bacteria; phylum Actinomycetota; class Actinomycetes; order Actinomycetales; family Dermatophilaceae; genus Monashia. The sequence continues at coordinate 1,629 of JAEXXY010000185.1, read as the reverse complement.
ACCTTGTCCTGCACGCGCTCGCCCTCGACGCCGGCGAGGAGGCGCTCGGCCCGCTTGGCCATGTTCTGCGCGGCGACCGCCTTGGTGGCCTTGGCCCGCATCTTGTCGGCCTGGGCCAGCAGCGCCCCGGCCTTCTTCTGGGCGTTCTGCAGCTCGCGGCGGCGACGCTTCTCGTCGGTCTCGCGCGACTGGAGGTAGGTCTTCCAGCCGACGTTGTAGACATCGAGCGCCGAGCGGTTGGCGTCGAGGTGGTAGACCTTGTTGACGACGGCGTCGAGCATCTCGGCGTCGTGGCTGATGATGATCAGCCCGCCCTTGTACGCGCGCAGGTACTCGCGCAGCCAGACGATCGAGTCGGCATCGAGGTGGTTGGTCGGCTCGTCGAGCAGCAGGGTCTCGTTGCCGGAGAAGAGGATCCGCGAGAGCTCGACGCGTCGACGCTGACCACCGGAGAGCGTCCGCAGCGGCTGCGAGAGGATGCGCTCCTCGAGCCCGAGGGCGCTGGCGATCGAGGCGGCCTCTGACTCGGAGGCGTAGCCGCCCTGGGCCTCGAACTCGACCTCGAGCCGCGCGTACTTGCGCATGGCCTTGTCGCGGACCTTCTCGTCGTCGCTGCCCATCCGCACCTCGGCTGCGGCGCGGTCCCGGACGATGGTGTCGAGGCCGCGGGCCGACAGGATGCGGTCGCGGGCGAGGATCTCGAGGTCGCCGGTGCGGGGGTCCTGCGGCAGGTAGCCGACGGCACCGGTGCGGGTGACGGTGCCGGCGGCGGGCAGGCCCTCGCCGGCGAGGACCTTGGTCAGGGTCGTCTTGCCGGCGCCGTTGCGGCCGACGAGGCCGATGCGGTCCCCGGAGTCGACGCGGAAGCTCGCGTCCTCCAGCAGCAGGCGCGCGCCAGCACGCAGCTCGATCCCGGTGGCGACGATCACGGCGTTCCTCCTCGGTGTGCCGCACTTCGTCAGCGGCCGGACAACCCCACCATTCTAGGAGCCCGCAGGGAGTGCCCTCGACGGGTCATCCCGTCGCCCGCCTCCGCGGCACGTCCTCGGCCGGGAGGAGCCGTGCGGCGGCCGCTCGGCAGGCTCCGCACGCGCACGTCGTCGACGCGTGCATCGTGCCGACGTTCCGACGCGCGCCGGGTGCCCACAGCGGCTCGCGACCCCCGCTCGGCGAGCTCCACGTCGGCAGGAGCGTCGGTTCGGGGTCGGGGTCCGCCGCGCCGGCCCGGCAGCACCGGCACGGCGTGTAGCCCCCGTTGCCGCCCTCGTGCCACGCCGACTGGTGACCACAGGTGCGACACAGGTGCACGAGGACGCTCACGGGACGGCCACCGGCATGGGCACCGAGAAGCCGGCGCCGCTCCCGCGGATCGCGAGCGGACGCGTCGGCCCGTCGAGCACGAGGGTGGGGGTCGGACCCGCTGCGGCGAGCGCCTGGTGGAGGAACTCGGGGTCGACGAACACGTCGGCCTCCGCATCGGGCACCACGTCGACGCCGTGGACGTGCAGGGCGAGCCCGACGCGGTCGGCCTCGACGGGAAGGCGGCCTGCAAGCCCTGCGGCGAGGGCCGACACGGCCGAGACCGTGGTGCCGACCGGCTCGACGACTCCGCGGTGGTCGGGGAAGGTC
>JAEXXY010000173.1 GCA_023451855.1 Actinomycetes bacterium | reverse complement strand
CCTCCGCGGCTACCTCACCGGCGAGCCGGGCGTTGGCGAGGACGAGCTCGACGTTGGCCCGCAGCGACTCGCCACCGGAGCTGTCGTGGAAGTACTCGAGCAGGCGCGGCGTCACGTCCTTGCCGTGCACGCCCTCGCGCTCGAGCATCGCGAGCCCCTCCGCGACGAGCCGGTCGTGCAGGTCGCGGTCGACCTGCCGGTCCTCGGGCAGCGGGTTGGCCAGGACGACCCCGGCGCTGTCGGTGCCGAGCCGGTCGCGGGTCACGAGGACCCGCGCCGCCTCGGCGGCCGACTCGACCCTCCAGGGGACGCGGTGCCCGGAGTCGGCGAGGTAGAAGCCGGGGAAGGCGTCGGTGAGGTAGCCGAGCACCGGCACCGACAGCGTCTCGAGGGTCTCGAGGGTGCCGGCGACGTCGAGGATCGACTTCACCCCGGCGCACACGACGAGCACCGGCGTCGACGCGATGACGCCGAGGTCGGCCGACACGTCGAACGTCTCGGACGCCCCGCGGTGCACGCCCCCGAGGCCGCCGGTGGCGAAGACGCGGATACCGGCGAGGTGGGCGAGCGCCGACGTCGACGCCACGGTCGTCGCGCCGGAGAGTCCCAGTGCCGCAGCGACGCCGACGTCTCGGACCGACAGCTTGGCGACGTCGGGGTCGGTGCACACCCGCTCCACCTCGGCGGGCCCGAGGCCGACGTGCACGACGCCGTCTAGCACCGCGATCGTCGCGGGCACCGAGCCGCCGGCACGCACCGCGTCCTCGATCTGCCCGGCCACCTCGAGGTTGTCGGGGTGGGGGAGCCCGTGCGCGAGGATCGTCGACTCGAGGGCGACGACGCCGAGCCCGGCGTCGAGGGCCTCGCGCACCTCCTCCCGCACGACGAGCAGGTCGGGCGAGGGCATCCGGGGCGACATGACCACACCCTAGTTCTGCCGACGGCGCCCTACCGGTGACCTGAGGGGCGGCCGCTGCGCGGGCACGCGGCGCACTCGCGCATGCCCGGCAGCGCGTAGATGAAGCAGCACGAGACCCGACGCGGCTCCGGCCCGGTCGCCTGCCCGGCGGCCCCCGCCGCGAGGCGCCACGCCGTGGCCCACATGTCATCGACGACGCCCCAGCGTTGCCGTGAGCCCATCCGCACCTCGGGCGCGAACGCGGCGACGACCTCGTGTACGAGGTCGTCGTACACGGTGCGGGCCCGGGAGGCTCGCCGGTCGGGGTCGGGCTCGATGCCGAGCTCGACGCGGGCCGGGTTGACGACGAGGCGATGCGGGTGCAGCCCGGGCGCGAGCTCGAAGCCCAGCCCCGACGCGTCGGGCGCAAGCACCCACGGACCCAGCGCGGCCGCGTGGGCCAGAGGCGTCGCGGCGACCTCGCACCACCACTGCAGTACGAACGCCGCGGGCACGTGCGGCGCGACCGGCACGCCGTGACGCCACTCCATCTGTCTGCGCAGTGCCTCGCGCCAGGGTGCCAGTGGGTCGTCGCCCGCGCGCACGTGGGCGACGACGTCGGCGCACCACGTGGTCGCGGCGGACGCGTCCGGCGTGACGGTGGTGAAGGGCAGGGCCCGGTCGACGCGTCGCAGCACGTCGAGGACGGCGGCGTCGCGCGTAGCCGGGTTGCCCGACGCGTCCGCCTCCGGTTCGTCCACGTGGCCTCCAGGGTTCCGTCGCCGGGGGGGCCGTCCACACCGACGTCCCCGGGGGTACGGGGACGGAAGCCATCCTCTCGCTAGAATCCCGTGATCGTGACCGACGCCGCCCTGCCCTTGCCCTTCGACGCGATCGGACGCGTTGTCGACCAGCACGTGGCCGAGCTCATCGCGTTCCGTCGCGACCTGCACACCCACCCCGAGCTCGGGCGTGGCGAGGTGCGCACGACAGCGGCGATCGCCGACCGGCTCGAGACCGCCGGCATCCGGGTGCGCCGGCTGCGTGGCACCGGCCTCGTCGCCGACGTCGGCGCCGTCGACCCGGCCCAGCGCATCGCGCTCCGCGCCGACATCGACGCCCTGCCGATCCGCGAGGCCACCGGCCTCGACTTCGCCTCCGGCACCGACGGCGTCAGCCACTCGTGCGGCCACGACGTGCACACCACGGCCCTGCTCGGCGCCGCGCTCGCGCTGAAGAACGAGGAGGCCCGGCTCGTCGCGTCCGGCATCGGCGCCCGGCTCGTCTTCCAGCCCGCCGAGGAGCTGATGCCCGGCGGCGCCGAGGACGTCGTGGCCCAGGGCGGCCTCGTCGGCGTCGACCGCATCTTCGCCCTGCACTGCGACCCGAACCTCGACGCCGGGCAGGTGGGCCTGCGCGTCGGTCCCATCACCGCGGCCGCCGACCAGGTCGAGGTCGTCCTCGTCGGACGCGGCGGCCACACCTCCCGCCCCCACCTGACCCAGGACCTCACCTACGCGCTGGCCAAGGTCGTCACCGATGTGCCGGCCGTGCTGTCGCGGCGTCTCGACCCCCGCGCGGGGGCCGCCCTCGTCTGGGGGTCGGTCCACTCGGGCGGCGCGCACAACGTCATCCCGTCCTCGGGCAAGGTCGGCGGCACGCTGCGCATGCTCGACGCCAGCATCTGGGACGGCGTCGAGCGCCTCCTCGAGGAGGTCGTGCACGCCGTCGTCGCGCCGTACGCGGTGCACGCCGAGGTCACCATCACCAAGGGCGTCCCACCGGTCGTCAACGACGCCGGCTGCATCGACGCGCTCACGGCCGCCGTCACCGGCGCGGGGGGCTTCGTCGCCCCCACACCGCAGTCGCTCGGGGGCGAGGACTTCGCCTGGTACCTGACCCACGTGCCCGGCGCGATGGCGCGCCTCGGCACGCGCACCCCCGGCGGTCCGACGTACGACCTGCACCGCGGCGACCTCGTCGTCGACGAGGCCGCGATCCCGATCGGCGCCCGGACGCTGGCCGGCGTCGTCTTCTCCGCCGCAGCCGCCCGCGCCGCCGACGCCGACCGTCCGCGCCGGCTCGGCATCGCCCGCTGATCGCAGGTTCGGCGGTTCATTTCCCCGAAGGTTTCCCGGGCCTTTCCTGCGCGCCATGACACAGATCACCGGGTGTGTCCTGTCGATCTCACGACACAGCGGTCGCGGATCGATAACACTTCCCGTGACTTCCGCCGCGCTGCGTAGATCGTTGCCCGTCGAGGTCTACAGTTCCCTGCATCTGGGCCGATGTCGTCGTCGGTCCGTCGAATTTCCTAAGGAGCACCTCTTGCGTCACGCAACGAAGGTCGCGGCTGTCGTCGCCGCCGCCGCGCTCGGCCTCGCGGCCTGCGGCAGCAGCACCGACAACACGACGTCCCCCGGCAGCACGGGCGGATCCACCGGCGCGGCCGGCGGCACGCTCAAGATCGGTATGGCCTACGACGTGGGTGGCCGCGGTGACCAGTCGTTCAACGACGCCGCCGCTGCCGGCCTCGACAAGGCCAAGGCCGAGCTCGGTGCCGACACCAAGGAGGCGGCTGCGGTCAACGGCGAGCCCGAGTCGGCCCGCAAGGAGCGCCTGCAGCAGCTCATCGACGCCGGCTACACCAACGTCGTCGCCGTCGGCTTCGCGTACGCCAAGGCCGTCGGCGAGACCGCCAAGGCCAACCCCGACGTCAAGTTCGCCATCGTCGACGACTCGTCGCCCGACTCGGCCGGCCCGAACGTCGACCAGATCACCTTCGCCGAGGAGCAGGGTTCCTACCTCGTCGGTGCGGCCGCGGCGCTCAAGACGAAGACGAACCACATCGGCTTCATCGGTGGCGTCCAGACCGACCTCATCAAGAAGTTCGAGGCCGGCTACGTGGCCGGTGCCAAGTCCGTCAAGCCTGACGTCAAGATCGACATCAAGTACCTGACGCAGCCGCCGGACTTCTCGGGCTTCAACTCGGTCGACAAGGGCAAGGCCGCGGCCGACGGCATGTACCAGGGCGGCGCCGACGTCGTCTACCACGCAGCCGGCGGTTCCGGCGGCGGTGTCTTCACGGCGGCCAAGGCGGCCAAGGGGTGGGCCATCGGTGTCGACTCCGACCAGGCCAAGACGGCTCCGGCCGACGTCCGCGACGTCATCCTCACCTCGATGATCAAGAAGGTCGACGTCGGTGTCTACGACTTCATCACCGCGGTGAAGAACGGCACCTTCAAGGCCGGCAACCGGGTCTTCGACCTCAAGGCCGGCGGTGTCGACTACGCCACGACCGGTGGCCACATCGACGACATCAAGAGCAAGCTCGACGAGCTCAAGCAGAAGATCATCTCGGGCGAGATCACCGTCCCGAAGTCCTGATCGTCCTGATTCTCGAAGGGGAGCGGCCTTCGCGGCCGTCCCGCCGGGCGGCCCGGGCGACGCGTGCGCGTCGCCCGGGCCGTCGCATCTTCACCGAGTTCCCCACCCCGGCACGGCGTGGCGCGTTAGGTTCGCGAGTGCTGGTTCAATACTCGATCGACGCCCGCGTCGAGGCGGGCCCGCATGAGGAGTGTGTGTCATCGTCACCAACGAGCCCGTGACCGGGGGCGAGCCCGGCGAGCCTCCGAAGGCCGTCCACCACGGCGCCCCGGCCGTCCGGCTCGAGGGCATCACGAAGCGCTTCCCGGGGGTCGTCGCCAACAAGGACATCGCGCTGACCGTCGACAAGGGCACGGTCCATGCGATCGTCGGCGAGAACGGCGCCGGCAAGTCGACCCTCATGAAGATCCTCTACGGGGTCCAGCAGCCCGACGAGGGCACCATCGAGGTGGACGGCCAGGTCCGCCAGCTGCGCTCGCCGTCCGATGCCATCGCGGCCGGCATCGGCATGGTCTTCCAGCACTTCCAGCTCGCCGACAACCTCACGGTCCTCGAGAACGTCGTCCTCGGCGCGGAGAAGCTGCACGGCATCGGCGATGCCGCCCGCGCCAAGATCCGCGAGATCTCCGAGGCGTACGGCCTCGAGGTGCGTCCCGACGTGCTCGTGGCCGACCTCGGGGTCGGCGCCCGCCAGCGCATCGAGATCCTCAAGGTCCTCTACCGCGGTGCGCGCATCATCATCCTCGACGAGCCGACCGCGGTCCTCGTGCCGCAGGAGGTCGACGAGCTCTTCGACAACCTGCGTGAGCTGAAGTCCGAGGGCCTGACCGTCGTGTTCATCTCGCACAAGCTCGACGAGGTGCTCAAGGTCGCCGACGCCATCACCGTCATCCGACGCGGCACGACCGTCGCCGAGGTCGACCCGACCGGTGTGACGCCGCGCCAGCTCGCCGAGCTCATGGTCGGCTCCGAGCTGCCCTCGCCCTCCACGGAGGAGTCGACGGTCACCGCCACCCCGCTGCTGACGATCGAGAACACCTCGCTGGCCGACCCGGCCGGCGGACGCGCCCTCCTCGACGGCATCGAGCTCACGATCCACGCCGGCGAGATCGTCGGCATCGCCGGCGTCGAGGGCAACGGCCAGGCCGAGCTCGTCGAGGTCATCATGGGCATGCGCGAACCCTCGAGCGGGCGCATCCTGCTCGGCGACGTCGACATCTCCGACTGGCAGGTCCGCGAGATCCGCGAGGCCGGCATCGGCTACATCCCCGAGGACCGCCACCGCCACGCGCTCCTGCTCGAGGCGCCCCTCTGGGAGAACATCATCCTCGGCCACCAGACCGAGGCCATCAACGTCACCGGCCCGCGCGGCATCCTCGTCAACGCAGGCGCGGCCAAGCGCGAGACGCAGACGATCATCGACGAGTTCGACGTGCGCACGCCTTCGATCAACGTGACCTCCGGGTCGCTGTCGGGCGGCAACCAGCAGAAGCTCATCATCGGCCGTGAGATGCGCCGCAACCCGCGCGTCCTCGTCGCAGCCCACCCCACCCGCGGCGTCGACGTCGGCGCACAGGCGGCGATCTGGGACCACATCAAGGCGGCCCGCCGCGACGGCCTCGGCGTCCTGCTCATCTCGGCCGACCTCGAGGAGCTCGTCGGCCTGTCCGACACCATCCGCGTCATCCTGCGCGGCCGGCTCTCCGGGGAGTTCGACCCGGACGTCGTGACCCGCGAGGAGCTCGGCGCCGCCATGACCGGTGCGCACTCGGCCGACGCGTCCGCGACACCCGCGCCCGACGCGCCGGGGGGCACGGC
>JAEXXY010000167.1 GCA_023451855.1 Actinomycetes bacterium | reverse complement strand
GCCGACCGGCTCGCGGCGCTGGCACCATGGGTCCACCAGTACAACCACCACCGGCCCCACTCAGCGATCGGGAAGGCCGCACCCATCACCAGGTTGGACAACCTGGCTGGGCATCACAGCTAGTCGTAGCGCAGCGCCTCTACGATCCATGCGTGCAGGGGAATCGGTGATGGCTGTCAGGTGGCGCGCAGATCCGCCGATCGAAGATCCAATCCCGGTCACCAGGGAACGGGTGGCGGCGTGGGGCGCTGTGATAGCGGCATTGACGGTGGCGGTCATCACCACGTTGCGGGGCTTCGAGGTCCCGTTGTCAGAGAATCTGCACTTCTTCGTTGTGGCCGCGACGGGCGTCTCGTGGCTGGCCCTGGGCCGCTGCGTGTACGCGTCGGCGTTAGCTCGTCTGGACGTAGCGCAGGTTCGCCGGACGGGCAGGAGCGACCTCGTTGCTGACGTGGTGGTGTGCGCGCTGGCAGGTATTGGTTGCGCTGTGCTCGCCACCGTCGGCGATCAGTGGTTGTGGCTTGGGTGCACGTTGTTCATGGCAATCGCCGTGGACCAAGCCCGATTCGTGCGAGCAAGCAGCTCTTCGTAGCTCCTCGTGCACATCACGGCCGAACCATCTGTGGCATGTGCGTCCGTGTCACTCCATTGGCGCTGGCAAGGCCTCAGCCACTCGTTCGACTAGTTCCAGCAATGACTTCGCGCCGCCGGCGGCGAGGCGCTCCAACTCTCCGCGTGCCTGGTCCAGCCCGTCAGCCGCCAACATCCCGCTGAGGTCATCACCGGCCCGCCAACGACCAAGTTCCTGAGCGATGCCAAGGCAGCGCGCAAGTATCGCTAGCCGCTGGGATGCCTCGGTCAGTTTGCGAGTCGCTGCGTCCCAATGCGCGTCGTCCATGTCGGCAGGGTACTGATGGTCAAATGCTCGGCCTGCGGCATGTCCGGATGTCGCCCGACGAGCTGCACGAGCGTCGCTGGTTGCCGAACACTAGGTGACAGGAGATTCCCAGGGCCAGGGGGGATGGGCGTCGAAGCCCTTGCGGCCCACGACGTAGTCGATAGCCGCCTCTACCTCACCGGTTGCGTACTCGGGTACCTCGGACTCGTTCAGGTCGAAGATCTGACTGTCGGCGAAGATGCTGGTCACCGTGATGTAGGACCCTGAACTGTGCTGACGCCGACCCGGTTTCGAACCGGGCTCGATCCCCCAGAACAGATTCAGCGGCAAAGGGGTTTGGCGGCTCCACCAGTCGAGCCATTCACCTGAATCCGACAGGCTTTCAAGGCGGTCCACGATGGCAGCCCACAAAGGCGGGTCCTGAAGTTTTGGCCGCATCACGAAGTCCCAGAACCCTCCCGTAATCCAGAAAGGGGCCTCGCCGTACACATGTCCTCCTCCAACGTCATGACGCGTGGACCATCGTGGCATGCCGCGGCCCGACGTCCGCTCAGCGGCACGATCTGACCGTCCCATCATCGGCACCACCGGTCGGCGGCATGACCGGACGTTCGTACAAAGAGGCGTGTGGCGGGCCGATCGACCCTTAGTCTCTGCGCATGACTGACGAGTCCCGGGCCAGTCTCCAACTCACCCCTGCTCATTCACGGGCGCACGGTTCCCATGGCGCCTACTCGCCGCGGCCGCAAACGAAAACCTTGGCGAAGTCGCGTATCCGGGTCGCTTGTGCGGGCCTTGAGCTGCTCGGCGCCGCCGTCTACATCACCTACTTCCTCACCGCCGCCGCGCCGGCTCCATGCTCGAAGACTTTCTGGGTTTGGGCGCTGCTCCCGCCGGCTTGGTTCTTGCTCCTCATCGTCGTTGGACTTGCCCTAGGCCCACCAGTGGGACGCGCGCGGCAACTTATCGCAGGCCTGGGAACCACGGTGTCCACGATGGCTCTTGTTGGCACGGGCCTGATGATGCTGGCGTCGGTCGGTCAGGCGGCGGCCAGCAGTTGCTAGTCGCGGGCACGGTGCGTGGAGCTCTCGACGCGTGGCACCAGTAGCGGCATGTCCGCGTACTACTCGTCCCCTGCCAGTCGCAGCCAGAAACCGTCTCCCATCGGGTTCCAGTCGAGCCGTTCCAGGTCCGCAAGTGCGCGCTTGTCCCAAGCATCGAAGGAACCGGACCAGTCCTCGAATCCGGTCTCCCCTAGGTCTCCCGGCGCCATGAGGTCGCTGGCAAACAGATGTCGCAGCACGTCTAACGTGTGCTGCTTCGCTATCGCGGAGCGATCGCCCCGCGTGGAGTACCAGACGACGTCGTGGAGCGACACCCAGTCGACTTTGGCACGGTCCAGCAGCTCGTCTACAGCAGTGCGAATGGCTTCGGACGGATGGTCCTTCATGCCGCGCATTCGATCACGAGGAGCGCGGCTCGTGCCCTCATCGGCACGATCGCAACGTCCGATCATCGGCTACTTAGAGACTGGTTGCAGGATCGGTGTCCGGCCAGACTCGGTCCAGGTGCTCGACGAGGCGCTCTCTCTATCGGCTGCCCGCTGGTGTCATTGGTGTGGCTCTCTCATGGCCTGCGTTCTCGTCGGGCACCGCGCGAGGAGAGGCTCGAAAGGGGTTTGTTCTGCTCGAAGTAGCAATGCCCTCCTTGCTTTCACATCACTGCTTGAACGAGGAGGTGCAGGGCGGTGGGCGTGATCATCGGGATGGATCCGCACAAGCGGTCGGCCACGATCGAGGTCATCGACCAGTCCGGTCGGGTGCTGCAGGTGGGGCGGTTCGGCACGGACAAGGCCGGCTACGTGGCGATGCTCGCCGCAGGCCGCGCTCACGGTGACGTGGGTGAGCGGGTGTGGGCGGTTGAGGGCTGTAACGGGATCGGCCGGCACATCGCGCACCGGCTCGTGCACGACGGGGAACGGGTGGTCGACGTGCCACCGAAGCTGTCGGCGCAGGTGCGGATCTTTGCGACCGGGAACGGGCGAAAGACTGACCCGGTCGACGCGCACTCGGTCGCTCTCGCCGCGCTGTACGCACCCGCGGAGCCTGGGCTGAGGCCCGTGGTCGTCGAGGATGACCTGGTCGTGATGGGGATGATGGTCAACCGGCGTGACGAGCTCGGTCGGGCGCGGACGCAGACGCTCAACCGGCTGCATCGGCTTCTGCTGGAACTGATCCCGGGCGGGGCGAAGACGTTCCTGTCCGCGCCGCAGGCCCGCGCACTGGTCGCCAAGGTCAAGCCGCGCGACCTTGTGGGCAAGACCCGGCGCCGGCTCGTCGTCGAGCTGATCGGTGAGCTCGAGGTGATCGATCGCAAGATCAAGACGGCCGAGAAGGAGCTGACCGCGCTGGTGACCGAGCGTGGCTCGAGCTTGCTGGAGCTGACCGGGATCGGCCCGACCGGCGCCGCAAGGTTGCTGGCCGAGGTCGGTGACATCCACCGGTTCCGCGACAAGGACGGCTTCGCCTCGTGGAACGGGACCGCGCCGTTGGATGCCTCCTCCGGGGCGCAGCAACGGCATCGACTGTCCCGGGCGGGTAACCGTCGGATCAACAGGACGCTGCACATCATGGCCGTCGTGCAGCTGCGCAACCCGACTCCGGGGCGGGAGTTCTACGACGCCCGCACGGCCGGCGGGACACCCTCGCTGATGGCGATGCGGTCCCTGAAACGGCGCCTGTCCAACGTCGTGTACGCGCGGATGGTCGCTGACCAGAACCGCCGCGAACGCGCCCTGCAACCGGGCGAGGTGACGGGTCCGAGAGGGCACCGGGACAACGTCTCTGACTCCAGCGTGACCGGCTCCCAGTCCCATACCGGCTCTTCGGATCAGCCACTTCCCGAACCCGCCACCACCCAGCGTAGAACCCCGGTCCCAGCCACGTCTTGACCTAAAGGGGTGCCATGACAGGAAGACCTTTTCCGCCGGGAATGACGGTTCCGGACCTGGGCAATGGTGGTTCTTGGTCGCGATAGTCCGCAACATCGCCGGAAAGGTCCCGCACGGCCACGCTGCTCGCTCGACCCTCCCAGCCGACGTTTCCGCAGATCAGAAGCTCGGGCGCAACCGGCTGCATCAGAGGGTGACTGGCGGCAATCCCCTGCGTAGCGGCCGACTCAGCCACTGCAGCCTCAACATGGGCACTCCGTCGGCGCCAACCGTCCTGGCGGGCGGTGTGCCTGCCGTCCGCCGCACCGCCGCCAGCCGAGCAGTCTGAGAGGGCACGAGAGCAAGCTCTCTCGGGAGTTCGTGATGGTGTGCCGGAGCCACGGGTCACCGACGCCGCCGACCCTTGCGGACTTCTGTTGATGTCGCGGCCCCAGCTGGGCATCGGGCTCGTCCGCGGCCGCGTCTGCGCGCGGGCTTCCCGACGTGGGCCGCCCATCGATCGTTTCTCACCGGGTTCGCGGAATCGCCAGCGGTCGTGACGGCAGCGCGCAAGAATGCGAGGTCAGATTCGTGGGCTTGGGCCCGACGGGTGAAAGGGCCGGGTCGACTGTTGCATCCTCGCTCGATCTCCGCCGCTCGCGAGGGAGTACGCACCGACCTCTGGCGATCGCCCCGGGCAGTCGGCTGGGCCAGCGCCGCCGTGTTGGTCGTGACGTCACTGTCCGACGTCGCGATCAACCCCCAGGTGGCGGTGCTGACCGCCTTGCTGGGGTTGGCACCCCTGCTGGCGGCCTCCGCGCTGACGCCACGGTCCACCGCAGGCTTTGCTGTCGCGGCCGTGATCGTCGCGGTCGCGTCCGGGCTGTGGAACGACGTCAACGTCCAGTACGGCGTCCGGGTCGCCGACGTCTTTCTGGTCGGCGCGTTGTCGGTGCTGGTGGCCGCGGTCAGGGCCCGGCGCGAGGCGGATCTGCGTGACTCGCGGCGCATCGCCGGCGTGGCGCAGGAAGCGTTGCTTCCCGTGCTTCCCGAACAGGTCGGGCCCGTCCGGCTCGCGACTCGCTACCACTCGGCGACCCGCACCGCCCAGGTCGGGGGCGACTTCTTCGACTTCGTCGCGGATGGTGGCCGGCTCCGGCTCGTCCTGGGCGATGTCAGCGGCAAGGGCATCGGCGCCGTCACCCAGGCCGCTCGCGTGATCCGCGCCTTCCGCCAGTACGGGGCCAGCGAAGCTGACCTGTTGTCCGTGGCACGCCGCGTTCATGACTACGTCACGCCCTTCTGGGACGCGGAACGCTACGCCACCGCGGTCTTCGTCGAGATCACGGACGCTGGCAGCGTGGCGGTCGTCTCGGCGGGCCACCCGGCACCGCTGCTGGTGTCCGCCAATGGCGTCCACGAGCTTCCCGTGCAGGCCTGCCTACCCCTCGGGATCGGGCCTGCGGACCGGGCCACGAGGCACGTCTGGAGCCCCTCGGACCGGCTTCTGCTCTACACCGACGGGCTCGTCGAGGCTCGCAACACGAGCGGCGGTTTCCTGCCGCGCACCTCCATAGAGGCGGCCCTGCGCGAAACGGACCCCGAGGCCTGCCTGGACCAGCTGCTGGACCGCGTACGGACCCACGCCGGCCAGTTCAACGACGACCTCGCGTTGCTTCTGCTGACCAACGCCTCGAGCGCGACCACGATCACCGTGCCGGAGGCTTCAGAGACGCGGCTCTGAAGGGTCGGTTCACCGTCACCGACGCTAGGCAGCCTGTGACGTGGCCATGCACCGCTGTGCGTTCGGTCGGAACTCGCTCGCCTGGTCAGTCGAATCGGTTGGCGATCGCCGTCAGCCGGCCCATGTACGCCGGCCAGTCCGTGGGGTCAGGAAGGTTGCGGTGTCCGGGCAGGAGGCCGACGGAGCCGTCGAGCTGCTCGCGCAGGATGTCGGCGTGGCCGGCGTGGCGCTGCAGGTCCACGGTCTTGTGGACCATGATCTCGTGGAGCGTCACCGCCTCGCCGTTCCAGTGCGCGACGTGTCCGACGGCGTCGAGTGGCAGGGCGTCGATCGTCTCGTCGGCAAAGGCCTGCACCCGCCGATAGAGGTCGACGAGCTCCAGCTTCCAGAGCAGCACGTCCCGCGCGCCCTGGAGGTAGTTCTTCAACACGTCCCTGGGTGCGGCGACCATGCGCCTCACCCTGTCACGCGAACGGCTCCCGCGAGCGAGACCTCAGTTCTGGAAGGCGCGCTCGAGCGCCTGCCTGATGGCCGGTGGCCAGTCCGCGTCCTTCGCGACGGAGACCAGCTGGGAGGTCGAGGAGAGCCGCAGCACCCGGCTCTGAGCCTGCTGCCACGCCTGGTTGATCTTCTTCCCGTCGACCGGCGCCGGCCACGGACGCGGCGGTGCACCGACGAGGTCGTAGAGCGGCGTGGACGTCGATGGAAGCCGCAGGTAGGCGTCCCACGACCTGGGGTCGAGGCTCTCGCGGTTGAGCGCCGGGTCGTTGAAGCGGTCCATCTCGCGCCAGAGGTTGCTCAGGTCGAGGTTGCCCGGGTCGTCCGGGGGAAGCAGTCGGACCAGCGCCCCGCGCGGCCCCATGAAGCCGGGAGGGGTGGGCTCGGTCAGCACGACCGCGCGGGCGTCCTTCTCGTGCTGGCTCGCCCAGGTGAGTGCGATCGGGGCACCGTCCCCCTGGGCGAGGACGACGACGGGGCGGGTGAGCCCGAGCCCGGAGATGACGCCGTCGAGGTCGTCGGCGAGCGAGGCGAAGGTCTGCAGGTGCGGTGCCGAGTCGCTGCGGCCGACGCCGAGCCGGTCGTACAGGCACACCCGGGCGTGCGGGACCAGGTCGTGGAGCAGCGTTCCCGAGTCGTCCATCGACTGCCCGTAGTCGGCCACGACGATGACCGCGGGTCCACTGCCGTCGCACCGGGCGCGGAAGTGCCGGCCCGTCAGGACGATGTCGCGTTCGGGCCCGGTCGTCGTGGTCGTGGCAGTCCGGGGAGTCACCGGGCTCGCCTGCCCGTGCGAGGTCGTGGTCGTGGTCGTCGATGCTCGGTTCGAGGCGACCGAGAGGGTGCCGGCGGTGCAGCCGGTGAGGCCGAGCCCCACGGCCAGGACCGCAGGGGCGAGAGCGGTCCGGTGGACGGGGTGATGCCTGCGCTGGTTCGTCGTGGTTGTCATCGGAGCCTCCTGGCGAGTGCGCGACCACTTCTGGTCGTCCACGTCGAGGGTGACGGCCGGGGGACGTCCCGGTCTGTGCGCTCGATGACACAAGCGCCCACGCGTCACGCGGCGAGGCTGAGCGCCGCGAGCCGCCCGTGAAGGAGAGCTAGCCGCCGGTGAGCCATTCGGCGTAGAAGAGCGCCAGGCCCCCCGTGATGCAGATCCCGGCGATGATCCAGAACCGGGCCACGATGGTGACCTCGGACCACCCGACCATCTCGAAGTGGTGGTGGAGAGGGGCGATGCGAAACACCCGTTTACCGGTGAGCTTGAAGCTGGCCACCTGGATGATGACCGACGCGGTGACGATGACGAAGAGCCCGCCGAGGACCACGAGCAGCAGCTGCGTGTGGGTGAGGATGGCCAGTCCGGCCAGCGCGGCGCCGAGGGACAGTGAGCCGGTGTCGCCCATGATGATCTCGGCCGGAGAGGTGTTCCACCACAGGAAGCCGAAGCACGCGCCGCCGATCGCGCACGAGATGACGGCCAGGTCGAGCGCGTCGCCGACGTCGTAGCAGTGCGGTCCGGGCGCGACCGAGCAGCCCTGGTTGTACTGCCACATGGCGATCAGCGTGTAGGCCCCGAACACCATGACGCAGGCCCCGGTGGCCAGGCCGTCGAGGCCGTCGGTGATGTTGACCCCGTTGGACGCGCCGGCGATGAGGACGCTCGCCCACGCGATGAAGAGGACCACGGCCACCACGGGACCGGCGAAGTCGAGGTCGATGCTGGTGTCCCTGACGAACGAGATCGCCGTCGATGCGGGGGACTGTCCGTCCTCGTCGGTCAGGAGCAGGGCGCCCAGCGCGAAGACGACGGTGACCAGCGTCTGGCCCATGAGCTTCTGTCTGCCGGTCAGGCCGAGGCTGCGTTCCCTGCGGATCTTCGTGTAGTCGTCGAGGAACCCGACCAGTCCGAGCCCGGCGAGCAGGAAGAGCACGAGCAGGGCGCTGAGCGAGATCCCGTTGTGGATGACCTTGAGCACGCCGGTCGTGGTCAGGAGGAGCAGCAGCGCGTGCGAGCCGAAGTACCCGACGAAGACCGCCGCGATGATCACCGCGCCACCCATGGTGGGTTTTCCGCGCTTGACGTGGTGGTGGGTGAGGTCGTCGTGGATGAACTGGCCGTACCGTCGCCGCACCAGGAACGCGATGAACGGTTTCGTGCAGAGCAGCGCCACTGCCATCGAGAGACCACCAGCCAACAGGACGTTGATCATCGGAACCTTCGCTGCCCTTCGTCCACGGTCGGCGGTCAAGCCCCACGTGATGCGGGCCCGGTGGCCGGTCACGGCGGTGACGGGGCCGCCGGCAACCCTAGGGCAGAAGCCGGGCCGAACGGGTGAGGCCCAAGGTGCGCGAGCCCCGGGCGTCGAAAACCACCGATGGGCTGACGAGGACCCCTGACAGCCCACAGACTTCAGGCATGGCCCTCACGACCGCGCCAGACCGCCGCCCGTGAACGTCGTCTGGGGCCTGCTCATCGCCGTCGGCCTCACGGCCGTGACGGTCACGGTCATGCTGCTCGTGCGCCGGAAGGCGCCCGTGGGCGGCTACTTCAGCGACGGCGACCGCGCTGCCGGGGTCTTCGGCGTCCTCGCGACCGGGTTCTCGGTGCTGCTCGGCTTCATCATCTTCCTGGCGTTCCAGTCCTACGACGGCTCCCGGGCGGGCGCAGCGGCCGAGGCCACGGTCGTGGCCGAGATGACCCAGACGGCCCAGTTCCTCCCGTCCGACGTGTCAGGCCCGCTGACCGGCCAGCTCGTCTGCTACGCGAGGTCCGTCGCTGGGGCCGAGTGGGACGCGGTGGACGCGGGCACCCTGGGCGAGACGGTCAACCCGTGGGGTGCTCGGATGTTCCTGACGATCAAGCCCGTCCAGCCGGGCACGGCCACCGAGCAGTCGGCGTACGACCGGTGGATGGACGAGACGACCCAGCGGCAGGAGGCCCGCGACGCGCGCCTGCACTCCGCGTCGGGGATCATCCCGGTGCCGCTGTGGATCGGTCTCCTGCTGCTCAGCCTGGCGCTCTTCGGCTTCATGCTCTTCTTCGCCGACAGCGGGGAACGGGCGCTGACACAGGGCGTGCTGATGGGGACGGTCACGATGGTCATCGCCGTGCTCATGCTCCTCGTGGTGTTCTTCAACCACCCGTACGGCCCGGGGATCGGGACGCTGCAGCCGACGGCGATGCAGCGCACGCTCGAGCTCATGGACAGCCAGCTCCGCGTCGTCGGGATCACGATCGACCCGCCGTGCGACGCGCGGGGCATCGCCCGGTGACCACGCCCCGCCCGGTGACGACGCCCCGCCGGGTCACGGCGTCTCGCTAGGTCACCGTGTCGCGGTCGGGTGGGCTGGTCACGAGGATCACGACGCTGACCATGAGCACCCACGCCGGGAAGATGAGCTGCACCCACTTGTGCTCACCCGCGGCCACCATGAGCCCCAGCGCCACGACGTAGCCGCTGTACACCACCCAGCGCGGCAGGGCCCCGGTCCGCAGGCCCACCGTGCTCACCGAGAGGGTGAACACCGCGGCCATCCGCAGCGCGTAGACCGAGATGAGGCCCTGGGTGGTCACCCGGCCGTAGTCGAACAGCTCGGCGCTCGGGTTCTGCGCGACGACGAGCGACATCACGGTGCTCGTGGTCACCGCGCCCATGAAGAGCATCGCGAGGAAGAGCAGTCCGCTGCCGAGGAAGACGGTGGAGAACAGCCGGTCCTCGACGTCGCCCAGCTGGTCGCGGACGACCCCGATGAACCAGAGGAACGCGATGCCCGCGAACGGGACGAGGTTGAGGCTCAACCCGATGAGCGAGCGCCTGGACGGGTCCGACTGAAGGGAGGCGATGCTCGTGTCCGAGAGCGCCAGGCGCACCATCGTCAGCGCGGCCAGCAGCAGGACGCCGAACACGATCCCGGCCACGGCGGCGGACCGCCGTCCCCGCCAGAACCGCGCCGTCAGCCTGCGAGGGGCCGTCGCCCGACTCATGGTCCGAGATTAGTCGACAGCAGGCACGCTCCGAGGCCGATGCGCAGACACGGCCTCCGCAGAGGGACGGGTCCTCGGCCGTGTGCTCAGTGGGGTCGCCCGGCCAGGCGCAGGGCCGCGCGACCTCGGCGCAGGGCGCCCATAA
>JAEXXY010000163.1 GCA_023451855.1 Actinomycetes bacterium | reverse complement strand
GCCGACCGGCTCGCGGCGCTGGCACCATGGGTCCACCAGTACAACCACCACCGGCCCCACTCAGCGATCGGGAAGGCCGCACCCATCACCAGGTTGGACAACCTGGCTGGGCATCACAGCTAGTCGTTCTCCTCGGAGTGTCGTTCTTGGCGTCTTCCTTCCGAATGGGACGAAACGGACCTATCGGAAATCTGGAGCGGCGTCGGCCGCGAAGCCCTAGCGTCTCAGCAGGGGTGAACACGGGCAAATGGCGCGGGCACGTTCGCGCCACGGCGCGTTTGGGGGGTGGTCGGGGGTGAATGTGCATCTGCGGTCCTTGACGAGCCTGCGCTTCGTCGCGGCGATGCTCGTCCTTGTCTTCCATTTGTCGGTGTACGCCAACGGGCTCGACCCATGGGGGCGGATCGCAGCCGCCGGCTACGTCGGGGTGACCTTCTTCTTTGTGTTGAGCGGCTTCGTCCTCACCTATTCGT
Organism: Actinomycetes bacterium; assembly: GCA_023451855.1. Classification (GTDB taxonomy): domain Bacteria; phylum Actinomycetota; class Actinomycetes; order Actinomycetales; family Dermatophilaceae; genus Monashia. Next base: position 13,181 of record JAEXXY010000163.1, on the reverse strand, counting down.
ACAATGTCGGGACGCCGACCCTTCAGTTCTACCGGCGCAGGTTCGCCCGCATCTACCCGGTGCACCTGCTCTTCCTCGTAGTGGCCATGACGCCCCTTGCGGCTCCCCCGAACTGGGCGGCTTTACCGCTGAACTTCACGCTGCTGCAAGCTTGGTCGGGCGATGACCGCGTTGTGCGGTCCTTCTCGGGAGTCTCTTGGTCGCTGTCGTGCGAGGTGTTCTTCTACGCCGTGCTTCCGTTGGTCGCACGTGTCGTCGCGAAGGTACGACGCCCGTTGCGCCTGGCCGGCCTGCTGCTCTTTGGCGCCTTCGTCGTGGGCCTCGCCCTGCATCGAACTGACCCAGCGTGGGGCCACCGCCTGTTCTATTTCCCCGCCTTCCGGCTGGTCGAGTTCGTGGTTGGCTGCCTCGCGGCTGTAGCCATGAGACAGGGTTGGGTGCCCGCCCTGCGCATGCGCTGGGCGTGTGCTGGGGTTGTGGCCTCCTACCTCGCCGTTCTCGTCCTGCCGAGCTTCGTCGGCCATCACGTCGATGGCCGATGGGCCCTCACCCTCACGATGGTGCCGAGTCTCGTGATTCTCATCTCGGTGTGCGCGCGGGTGGACTTGGTCGGGGCACCCTCGACCCTGCAGAAGGGCCTCTTCGTCAGCCTTGGCCAGTGGTCGTATTGCATCTACATGACGCACCCCGTCGTCATCGGCCTAACGCTGCCACTCCTCGCGTCATCGCAACTGCTGTACGCGCTCGCCGGAACCCTCCTCGTGGTAATGGCGGTAGTCGGGGTGTCCTTCGTCGTCCACGTGGCCTGCGAGAGGCCCGCAGAACGTCTGTTGCGCGGGAAGGGATACCGTCGCGTTTCCAGCCGCATCGAAGAGGCAGCCGAGGGCTCGACGAACCTGGAACCGACAAGAACGCACGAGTCCGCGATTGGAGGCGCGTCTGTCGCCCTCGACTAGGAGCGGCGTAGCAGTACGTATTCGCCGACGCGCTCGCTGAGCTGGAAGCCGGCGTCTGAGGCCAACCGCGCCTGAGCCGATCCAGGAGTCGCCACGACGACGTCGGCCCGGCGGAGCGACTCGGAAGCGCGCGTCGCATCGCCAGACATGAACCCCAAGTAGGCGTCTTGGTGTGCGGCAGCAAACGCGTCGAGTGGGTTGCTCACCCACACCAAACCCTTTGCGGCGGCGATGGATTCCGCCAAGGGCTCGGCGACGAGGACGACCTCGCCTCGGGTGGCCGCAGCCAGGTCGGCGGCGGCGCGATCGTCCGCCTGGAAATCCGGAATCCGAGTTGCTACAAGTGACGCCGCCAGAGCGAGCACCGTCACGGCCAGTGCGGTCGGCGCGATCAGTCGTGAGACTCGGCCCGCCGATTCATGCGGTCCAGCGACCGCCCTCGTGTTGCTGGCGCCGAGTGCTGCAGGCGTCAGGACCAGGAGCAGGAGCCAGATCCCATTTCGCGCAGCGGAACCCGTGGCCACGACGAGCCCAACAAGCGCCACGTACTCCCAGAGCGGCTGGCGTCGGCGGAGAGTCACGAGCGCCAAGGCGACCATGGCAACAACGAGGAGTAGGTCGAACGGGTTCGAAAGGTTGAGCCGACCCCACATGCCGGACGGGTCGCTCGTCGCCTCACCGCCGAGTACGCCGAGGTAGTACTCGGGTGCCCGCGTCAACCCAGGGTTGAGGCAGGTGGCCACCAGCGCACTTGCACCGACGCCGACAGCGGTCAAAGGCGTCGACCTGAGGCGCGAGAACGCGATGTAGCACCCGAGCACCGCGACGCCCACGAGGACCGCTCCGTGCAGGTTTCCCCACAGCACGAGTAGGGGGACCGCCCACCAGATGTGTCTGTCGGGTTGCACCTGTTGGCGACGAACCAGCGCGAGCAGCAGCGCGAATGGGACGAGCGAAAGCAACTGGGCGCGTGCGACGAGCAACGGAGCTGCGGCCCCGGCTGCGACGACCAGGATCGCCAACGCCGTATGCGTGCTCGAGGCTCCTTGCGACAGGGAGCCGGCGGCGAGGATGCCCAGGGCTACCGCGGCGGCGACCAGCTGCGCCAGCGCAACGCCGACGCTGCCCATCTCAGTGATGAATGAAAAGAGCAGTTGGCCGAGAACGGTTGTGTTGACCCACTGCTGAGAATCTGCCGCTGCGAAGGGGATCCCGCGCGGCACAGTGCGGCCCTCGCGGATGGCATCGCCAAGGGCGCTGAGCCAGAGAGCATCCGAGCCGACGACACCCAGCCAGGCGATGCCGCACACTACGACGCCTAGCGCGCCGAGCACCAGCGGCGTGTTGAGCACTCGTGAACCGCGCCTCGTCGGCGGCGTCTCATGGAGCGGCGCGATGGCTGTCATGTTCGAGACCCTGAAGTGATGCAAGCCTCCAACGGCTGACGAGCGCACACAGCATCAGCGCAATGCAGCCCAGCAGGTAGGCATAGGACAAGATGAGTTGGCCGACCGAGAGGGCGTCGGTCTCCGGGACCCACCACATCGGAGCGGCGAAAGTCACGATCGCTACCGCCGCAGCGATGAAGACTCGGCCCGCGCCCACAAGATGCGCGATCAGCGGAACCGCCCACACCCAGTGATGGGTCCAGGAAATGGGCGAGATCATGAGCGTCGCACCTGCCACGGCGAGTGTCACTCCGAGCCAATCTCCTCGCCGGACGAGGTTTGTCACAACTGCGACGGTGAGGGCCGCTGCGGCCACGCAGGCAGCCCACAGCAGCGGGCTCGACGGACTCCCCACCAATCGTGCAACGAAGGAGGTGAGGGACTGGTTGACCGAAGTGAAGGCGAGGTCGCCGAAGCGATCGAGCTTGTCGAAACCGCCGAGCCAATATCTCTGAGACGATTGGGGAGCGGCCAGCCAGCCGATTCCGATGGTGGCCAAAGCGGCGCCGGCAGCACGGCCCACCGAGGCCCAGTCGCGCCGAACCACGAGGCACAGGACGAAAAGGGCGGGGGTCAGCTTCACGCCGGCGGCCACCCCTATGAGGACTCCGCGGAAGCGTGGAGGGACGAGGAAGAGGTCAGTCAGGACCAACGCCATCAGGATGACGCCGATCTGGCCAAGCACCAGGGCGCGAACCACAGGTTCGAGGGAGAGGCCGAGCAGCCCGACGAAAACAATTGCGCCCCAAGAGATTTCGGCCGATCGGCGAACGGCCGTCAGCGACGCGGCATACGCACCAAGGGTCGCGGCAGTGAACAACACCTTCGCGACGGGTAGCCCCACGAGGGCGAGCGGAACGAAGGCGACTGCGGCGAAAGGTGGGTAGTTGAACGGCAGCACGCCTGGGCGAGCGGCGTACACGTCAGACCCATCCATTACGGACGAGCCGCCGTAGAAGAAGTCTTCAAGGTCCACGAAATTCCAGGCGCCTGCCGACCTCCACCGCAGGTAGAGGGCGGCGACCACGACGAGCCCTCCTGCGACGCGCGCGAAGCCAGGTGGCACGCGGACCGTGGGGGTAGGCGAAGCCCGCGTCGTCACCTGCGTCGCCATCGGCGTCTCCCGTGCTCGGTCAGCCGCCTGGGGGCTGCCCCAAGCGGGTCCAAGGGTGCCACGTCCGTGCGGTGGAAAGGTGCGGTATGCGACGTGGTGACAACTTCAAGCATTTTCGAGACAGGCAGTCTAGCGGCACCTAATCTTCCAACAGCGGGGGGCACATCGGGTGGCCCTGCACCAATCGGGAGGAACCGAATCATGACGAAGCTTGCTGCCAAGCTCCAGACGCTGACCAACCGCGACAAGGGCGCGACCGCCGTCGAGTACGGCCTGATGGTCGCGCTCATCGCCGTCGTCATCATCGCGGCCGTGTCGCTCCTGGGCAACAACCTGTCCACGACGTTCAACAACGTCGCCGGCAAGGTCTGACCGACTTGGCGGGCGTCTGCCGGTATCGGCGGGCGCCCGCGATCGGCTCGTCGTCGGGGGACGGCTGCCACACCGCACGAAAGTCTGGCACGAAGCCCTACTCACCGAAGGACCACCAGGAACATGACAAAGCTTGCATCGAAGATCCAGTCGCGCCTCAAAGACGAGCGCGGCGCGACGGCCGTCGAGTACGGCCTCATGGTTGCCCTCATCGCCGTCGTCATCATCGCGGCGGTCTCGCTCCTGGGCAACAACCTGTCCACGACGTTCAACAACGTCGCCGGCCAGATCTGAGCACTACGTCCACGCCGGGGGGCCGTGGACGAAAACACTAGGCAGCATGGGGAGGGCGGTCTGGCATGTCCAGAAGGGAACGCGGCGCAGCAGCCGTTGAGTTCGCCATCGTCCTCCCCGTGCTGTTTCTCGTCATCGCAGGGATCGTCGACTTCGGGCGGGCCTTCTTCACGCAGATCCAGCTGGCCAACGCAGCCCGGGAGGGCGCCCGTGCGGCAGTCGTCCTGCCGCTCGGATCGACGCCGGCGCCGACGACCGAGGTCGCGGCTCGCGTGTCGGCGGCCCTGCCGGGCGTCACCGACGCCGCGGTGACGCCCTCCTACTGTCCGTCGCTGGCGAACCCGACGGCCAAGGCGACGGTGGTCGTCTCACGACCCTTCCAGTGGATCGTCCTCCGCCCCGCGATGCAGATCATCGGCGGCAACCTGGCCGACCCGAACATGTCAGCGACGGGAGTCATGCAATGCGGTGGCTGAACCGACTCCAGCACAGCTCGCGTCGCGACCGCGGCGCGGTGGCGACCATCGTCACCATCATCTGCACCCTCGGGGTCGTGGTCGGGATGCTGGCCATCAGCGCGGACATGGGATCCATCATGTCCCAGAGGCGTTCCGGGCAGAACTCCTCGGACGCGGCAGCGATGACGCTCGCATTCGCGTGCTCCAGGCGTGACGCCACGATCTGTTCCTCGACGGCAACGACGGCGCCGGCGATCACCAGCATCGCCAGCGCCAACTCTTCCTCGGCGACCGTCACGGACGCCTGCGCCTCGGCCGTGGCGAGGACTGTCGCGGGCGGGAGCGTGCCGCTCGCGGAGTGCCCGGCCGGTGTGACGGCGGACCTCGGCTCCTGCATGCCGGCCACGACCACAACGGGCCTTCTGTCATATGTCGAGGTGCGAACGCGGAGCACCGCGTCCACTCCCTTCGGTGGGGCGCTCAACGCCGGGTCGACGCGACCGGTCCCCGCCTGCGCACGGGCGGCGTGGGGGCCGCCGGGCCAGTACACGGCCAGGGTGCCGATCGTCGTGTCCGAGTGCGAGTGGAACAACAACACGAGCAACGGAACGGTCTACCAAACCGGCCCCGCGGGCGCAGCCCCGGGCTACGGCACCGCCGCGGGACAGACCCCGTGGCCTGCGCTCTCCGCCGAGATCGTGACTCTCCTGAAAAGCACTGGGGCCGTCCCTTGCGCCATCAACGGCAAGGACACCGCCGGCGGGTTCGGGTACGTCCAGGACCCTGCAGGCAACTGCTCCATCGCCGTCAACATCGGCGACTGGGCCCAGATCAACACCGGTAGCTCGCCGCCGAGCGGCTGCGACACGGTCATCGCGGCCTACCAGGGAACCGTCGTCGAGCTTCCGATCTTCGACTGCCTTGTCAAGCAGGGAACGCCTCCCACGGGACCAATCACCGGTTACTCCGACTGCACCGGCGCTGGCGCCGGCGGCGCAAACTCCTACTACCACATCAAGGGTTGGGCGAAGTTCTATCTCACCGGCTACAAGGTGGGTGGATCCCAGCAGGCAGCAAGCCTGCGTAGCGGCAGTGTTCCCTGCTCAGGCGGCGACCGCTGCATCTCGGGCTGGTACGTGAGCGGAACCCTCTCGGGCGCCGGAACCCCCTCGCCGCCTACCCCCGGCAGCAGCTTCGGCGCCAACGTCGTCGCCCCCGCCGGGTGACCCACTCATCGACATGAACATCTTCTCTTGGGGGGCCCCAGTATGAACCGCCGCATCCTTCTCATCCTCGTCGCCGTGCTCCTGGCCGTCGGTGGCAGCTTCCTGGTCATCACCTACGCCCGCAACGCGGACGCTCGAGCGATCGCCGAGCAGACGCCGGCGCCGGTGTGGGTGGCGCAGAAGCCCATCGCGGCTGGCACCACGCTGAAGGACGCCGAGCGCACGGGCCTCATCGCGCAGACGAACGTGCCGGCCAAGGCCGTTCCGGTCGGAGCGCTCCAGGAGATCAACGCCGACAACAACGCGCTCCTCGCCGTCAACGACATCCAAGCCGGCGAGTACCTGCTCGCGGCCCGGTTCGGCACCCAGCCGGCCGGCACCAAGGCCATCGAGGTGCCGAGCGGCATGCTCGCAGTGTCGGTGTCCTTGTCCGACCCCGCGCGCGTCGGCAAGTTCGTCACGCCCGGATCGCACATCGCGATCTACCAGTCGTACAAGATCAAGGACCTGTCGAACACGCCCGAGGCCAAGATCCTGAACGAGAACGACGTCAAGGGCACCAGCCTCCTCCTGCCTGACGTCACGGTCATCGGCATGGGTGACTCGCCACTCTCCGGCGCCGCGGCCCAGCCGGCCGAGGACGGTCAGTCTCCGACCGCGCAGGGCGCGAGCGGCAACTTCCTCGTCACCGTCGCCATCAAGCCGACTGACGCTCCTGTTCTCATCCACGGCATCAACAACCGCACGCTCTACGCTGCACTTCGAGGCTCCGATGTCCAGATCGACCCGAAGCAGGAGGTCACCGACCTCCAGTTGAGAGATGCGGTGACGCCATGACGATCCTGTGGGACTTCGACCCGAACGCGGCTGACACGTACCGGTTCGCCCTCGGTGGCGACGCGCTCCTGCTGACCTCGGGACCACGCGTCAGCCGAGCGCTCGAGGAGGACCGCACCCACGGTCTTGTCGTCATCGGGCCCGACATCGATCTCGACCTGGCCTGCGAGCTCGCGGAGCGAGAGCGCATCGACCGGCCCGAGCTCGGCGTCATCCTGCTCCGGCACCGCCTGGACGTGACGGCGCTCGCGCAAGCGTTGCGCAGCGGGGTTCGCGAGGTGGTCCAGGCTGACGACCAGAACGCACTGGCCGAAGCGGTTCGCCGCTCGATGGCGCTGACGCAGCAGCTTTCGGGTCACAGCACGCAGATCGGGGGCCGCGACGGCAAGGTCATCACCGTCTTCTCGGCCAAGGGCGGCGTCGGCAAGACGACGATGTCGACCAACCTCGCCACCTACCTCGCCTCCACGGGCGCCAAGACGCTGCTCGTCGACCTCGACCTCATGTTCGGCGATGTTGCGATCAGCCTCCAACTTCAGCCGCGAGGCTCGGTCCGCGACGTCGTCGCCATGAGCGGGCACCTCGACGAGGCCGGCATCCAGTCGGTCGTCACGACGCACCCGGAGAGCACGCTCGACGTCATCGCCGCCCCTGCCGACCCGGCCGACGCCGACCGCGTGCCCTCACACGTCATCGTCGAGCTGCTCCGCGTGGCCCGAGGCCTCTACGACTACGTCCTCGTCGACACCCCGCCGTCCTTCACCGAGCACGTGCTCGCGTCCTTCGACGTCAGCGACCTCACGGTCCTCATCGCGACGCTCGACATCCCCGCGGTGAAGAACCTTCGCATCGCCATCAACACGCTCGACACGCTCGGCGCCTCGAAGGAAGCCCGCACGATCGTGCTCAACCGCTCCGACGCGAAGGTCGGCCTCAAGCCCGACGACGTCGAAGCGGCCCTCAAGACTCCCATCTCGGCCAACGTGCCGAACAGCCTCACGGTCCCGGCGTCGGTCAACCGCGGCGTCGCGCTCGTCATCGACGAACCGCGCAACCCGGTGTCGATGGCGATCCGTGACCTCGCAGACAACGAGATCCGACGCCGCTTCGGCGAGGAGATGCAGAACGGTGCGAAGCGTGGCAGCTTCGGCCTCCTGAGGAGCAAGCGATGAGCAACCTGGCAGACCGTCTCGACCGCGCCCGGGCGGCGCAGGTCATCGACCACTCGGCGAACGGCTACGGCGGAGTGGAGGCACCCGTCAGACGTCGCAACACCGACCCCTTCGCCCTGGTGAAGGAGCGCGTGCACGCCGCGCTCGTCGAGTCACTCGGCCCGCGCCTCTACGACCCGCACCTGGCCGAGAGCGAGCTCGCCGCCCAGGTGCGTCAGACGCTCCAGGACGTCATCGACTCCGAGCAGACGCCGCTGTCGCACTCCGACCGCACGCGCATCGCCCAGGACGTCAGCGACGACATCCTCGGGCACGGACCCCTCGAGCCCTACCTCCGCGACGCGGAGGTCAGCGAGATCATGGTCAACGGTCCGGACGACATCTACATCGAGCGCGACGGCAAGCTCTTCCCCGTCGAGGCCCGGTTCTCCGACGAGGCGCACCTGCGGCGCACCATCGACAAGATCGTCGGACGCGTCGGTCGCCGCGTCGACGAGTCGAGCCCGATGGTCGACGCGCGCCTGCCCGACGGCTCGCGTGTCAACGCCGTGGTGCCCCCGATCGCCCTCGATGGCTCGATGCTGACGATCCGAAAGTTCGCCGCGGACCCGTTCAACGACCGCGACCTCATCTCCTTCGGCACCTTCACGCCGACGGTGCGCGACTTCCTCGAGGCCTGTGTCCGTGGCCGCCGCAACATCATCATCAGCGGCGGTACCGGCTCCGGTAAGACGACGACGCTCAACGTCATCAGCTCCTTCCTGCCGCACGACGAGCGCATCGTCACCATCGAGGACGCCGCCGAGCTCCAGCTCCAGCAGGACCACGTGCTACGCCTCGAGGCGCGCCCGGCCAACATCGAGGGCCGCGGCCAGATCTCGATCCGCGAGCTCGTCAAGAACTGTCTGCGCATGCGCCCCGACCGCATCATCGTCGGTGAGATCCGTGACGGCGCCGCGCTCGACATGCTCCAGGCCATGAACACCGGCCACGACGGGTCGATCACGACCGTCCACGCCAACAGCCCGCGCGACAGCCTCGCCCGCCTCGAGACGATGGTCCTCATGGCCGGCGTCGAGCTGCCGGTTCGCGCCATCCGCGAGCAGGTGGCCGGCGCCGTCGACCTCATCGTGCAGCAGTCGCGCCTCAAGGATGGCTCGCGCAAGATCACCGCGATCTCCGAGGTCGTCGGCATGGAGTCGGACGTCATCACGCTGCAGGACATCTTCACGTTCAACTACAGCGCCGGGCGCGACGAGAACGGCAAGTTCCTCGGCACCCTCGTGCCCACCGGAATCCGTCCGAAGTTCGCCCAGGACCTCGCCGACGTCGGCGTCGAGCTGCCCGTCCAGCTCTTCGCCCGGACCGGACTGTGACCGTCCGCCGTCGGCTCGCGCTCGTCCTGGCCGCAGCGGCGGCTGGGCTGCTGGCCCTGCCCTCGGCGGCCCGCGCCGACGACCCCGTCACCGTGGGTCTGAGCAGCGTGACAGGCACGAACCAGGGGAGTGCGTCGACGCTGACCGGCGTGCTGACGATCCGTAGCAAGTCCGACGTCCAGGTCGACCCGTCCAGCCTCAAGGTGACCATCGACGGGGTCGACTACCCGGTGACCATCAAGCAGGCGCCCAAGCGCGACCGACGCTCCATCATCCTCATCGACACGAGCGGCTCGATGGGCGTCGCCGGCATGCTCACGGTGCGCAAGGCCGTCGCCGCCTATGTCAAGACCGTTCCCTCCGACGTCAAGGTCGGCGTCGGCTCCTTCGCCGACACCGCAGGCGTCGACCTGCCGCCGACGCTTGACCGCGCCGCAGCGCAACGGGTGGCCAACGGGCTCGCCTCGCGAGGCTCCACGAGTCTCTACGAGGGTGTGCAGGACGCGGTCGCCGGGCTCGGCGCGAGCGGCGACCGCAGCATCATGCTGCTCAGCGACGGCGCCGACACGGTTGCCGGCAACCCGGCCAAGGCACTGGCTGCCACGGTCGCCAAGCTCAAGGCGGCCGACATCCGCGTCGACGTCGTGCGCTTCAACACCAACGACCCCAAGGCGAGCACGGCCCTGCAGCAGCTGGCTTCTGCCAGCGGTGGATCCGTCGTTGCCGCCGACAACTCGGCTGCAGTGGCCTCTGCCTTCCGGGCCGCGGCCCAAGCCCTGAACAAGCAGGTGCAGGTGACCATCACTGTGCCGAAGGGCCTCGACGGTTCGCACGACTACACGATCAGCGGCACCGCCGGAGGGCAGCCCTTCACCTTCGCCAAGCAGGCTGCCTTCGCGGCGCCCGCCGCGACGCCCGCCAAACCGGTCCCTGCACCGAGCGGTGCCGTGGCTCCAGGGGCCGTCGGAAGCATGGACACTGCGCTCGCCCCCATGACCAACAGCGACCGCACTCCGCTCATCGCGGCGGCCCTGCTCGGCCTTGCCCTACTGGTCGGCATCGGTGCTGCCGTTACGCCGACGCTCCAGACGAAGCGCGAACAGCGCGTTGCCGCCATCGAGTCCTACGTGGCAGGAACCGACGTCTCCTCCTCCCGGCAGGACATGAAGGCCGCGCAGAGCACCATTGCCGCGCAACTGCTCGACATGGGTGACCGCGTCATGAAGGACCGGAAGTCGACGAGCAAGACGATGGCGCTCATCGAGAAGGCCGACCTTCCGTTCCGGGCGGGTGAGTGGCTCATCCTGCGCATCGTGGCAGTCATCGTGGGCTGCGCCGTCGGGTTCGTCCTCGCCGGTGAGGCCAAGGTCGTCGGCCTCCTCGTGGGTGGCGTCTTCGGCCTCGTGGCGATGCCGGCGTTCCTGCGCTTCACCGCGAACCGGCGGGCCGCGAAGTTCGAGGCCCAGCTGCCGGGAATCCTACTGCTCGTCTCGACGAGCCTCCGCAGCGGTTTCGGTCTTCCGCAGGCCCTCGAGGCCGTGGCCCGGGACGCTGCCGAACCGGCAGGCAAGGAGTTCAGCCGCGCGCTCGCGGAGACCCGGATCGGCACCGACCTGTCCGACGCCCTCGAGCGTGTCGCGGTGCGGCTCGACAGCGACGCCATGCACTGGACCGTCATGGCGATCCGGATCCAGCGGGAGGTCGGAGGCAACCTGGCCGAGACGCTGCGCACCACCGCGAACACCCTGCGCGAGCGGGAGGCCCTCTACCGCCAGGTGAAGACCCTGTCGGCGGAAGGACGCCTGTCGGCCTACATCCTCATCGCCCTGCCGATCTTCATCTTCTTCTACATGCTCAACGTCAACAAGGACTACGTCAGCCTGCTGTGGACGACGACCCTGGGGCTGTTCATGCTCGGCGGCGGACTGATCTCGCTCGGCATCGGTGTCGTGTGGATGCGCAACGTCGTCAAGATCGAGGTGTGAGGTGAACCTGAACCCCGTCTACGTCGCGGCGATCCTCGTCGGACTGGGCCTGTTGATCGCAGTGATGTCGATGTCCTTCGGCTCCAGCGAGCCGCGCGGCGTCGCCAAGTCGCTCATGCTCATCGAGAACAGCGTCACCAGCCGTTCCGTGGTCACCACGGAGCTGGGCGCGAAAGACCGCCTTGTCACCCCCGTGTTCGACAGGACCAAGGGCCTGGCTCGCGCCCTCTCGCCGAACGGCACGGAGGAGCGCTTCACCAAGATGCTCGACCGCGCAGGCAACCCTGCCTCGTGGACCGTCGAGCGGATCTTGGGTGCGAAGGGAGTGGCCCTGCTCGTCGGGGTGCTGATCGGCGTCCTGTACGGCGGTTTCACGTTCAAGAGCCTCGTCTACGGACTGCTTCTCGGAGCAGGGCTCTTCTTCCTGCCCGACCTGCTGCTCTACAACGCGGGCATGCGGCGTCAGGAGGCGACGAGCAAGAGCCTCGCCGACGCGCTCGACATGCTCACCGTCTGTGTGGAGGCCGGTCAGGGCTTCGATGCCGCGCTGCTCCAGGTCGCGCGCAACGTGCAGGGACCGATCTCGGGCGAGTTCGCCCGCGTCATCTCCGAGATCCAGATCGGCAAGTCGCGCGGGGAGGCGTTCTCCGCCATGGGCGACCGCGTCACGCTGCCCGAGGTCAAGAACTTCATCACCGCCATCGTGCAGGCCGACCGGCTGGGCCTGCCGATCGCCGGCGTCCTGCGCGAGCAGACCGCGAACATGCGCCTCGTGCGCAAGCAGAAGGCCGAGGAGAAGGCCCAGAAGGTCACCATCAAGATCCTCTTCCCGCTGATGTTCTGCATCCTGCCGGCGCTCTTCATCGTCATCATCGGCCCTGGGGCGATCCGAATGGTGCAGGCGTTCTCGGGCCCGTGATTGTGCAGTGACCGTCGTCCCGGCAACTGAACAACCGCGGCGAGCCGCCCTGCCGGGTGCTGCTCGGTCGTCTGCCGCGGTACGCATCGGGAGTCTGCTGCCGGGGGCGGTGCTCGCGCTCTTCGCGGTGAAGGCGCTGGGGCCGGTCCGCGATCCAGACACGTTCTGGCACCTGCGCGCCGGCGAACACCTCCTGAGCACAGGCCAGTTCGTCCTCGACGACCCGTTCGGTGTCGGCGCCCAGCGGCCGTGGATCCTCAACCAGTGGCTGCCGGAGGTGCTGCTGCACGGCGCGGACTCGGCGTTCGGACTACCAGGGGTGGCGTGGCTGCTGTGCCTCGCCACCGTACTCGTGGGCGTCTGCCTGTGGGTCGCTTGCCGGCGGTCGTCGTCGGCCCTGGTGACCGCTCTCGTCCTCGCCGTGGCGTTCGTCGCCATGGGCGGCAGCCTCTCCCCGCGCCCCCAGCTGGTGACGTTCGGCCTGGCGGCGCTGACGGTCGACGCTTGGTGGCGGACTCTCGCCGACGGTCGGGCGCGCTGGTGGCTCGTGCCGGTCACCTGGCTGTGGGCGTGCTCGCACGGGATGTGGTTCGTCGGCCCGGGAATCGGAGTGCTCGCGATCGTCGGCGGTGTGCTGGACGGGCGCTGGGCGAAGCGAGAGGCTGCGCGGTTGGCGCTCACGCCCGCGCTGTCCGTTCTCGCTGCCGCCGCGACGCCGGTCGGGCCGCGCCTGTTCACGTCCCCCTTCCAGGTGGCCGACGTGACGCCGTTCGTCAGTGAGTGGCAGGCCACCTCGCTCGGCGACCCCGGTCTCTGGGCCACCCTCGTGTTGCTGGTGCCCGTCGTCATCGCCGTCGTCAGGCGTCGTGAGCTGCGTTGGACGACAGCCCTGTTCGCGGCCGTGGCCGTCTACCTCGCGTTCGCGCACGCGCGCACCGTGGCGCTGGCGGCGGTGCTCGTGGCGCCACTGGCGGCCGCGGCGCTGCAGTCGTTGCTTCGCATCCCGGTCGGGCCCGTCGGGCGC
>JAEXXY010000161.1 GCA_023451855.1 Actinomycetes bacterium | reverse complement strand
GCCTTGACCTGCGCATCACCTGCGTCTTGACTGCTAACCACTTGAAAGCGAATGACTGGTTAGGAGACCCGATGCAGCGCCGCACCACCGTCACCACCTGCACCCGCACCCGTACCGCCCCGCCCGCCGCAGACCGCCCACGCTCCCGACGTGCAGTCGCCGCCATCGCGGCCGCCCTCGGCCTCGCTGGCGCCGGGAGCCTCGTCTCGGCCGAATCGGCGAGCGCCGACAGCCCGTGGACGCCGTACGTCGAGCAGAGCAGCTTCGTCGTGCCCGCGGCCCGGTCCACGTGCGGCTTCGACGTGCGCGAGGACGTGGTGAGCCAGGCCGAGGAGTACCGCACGACGGCCACGTGGCCGGACGGTTCGCCGCGCGAGCAGGTGTGGCGGGGTGACCTGACGATCCGCTTCACCAACCTCGCGTCGGGCGCGTCGATCGTGCGCGACCTCGGCGGCACCGGCGTCTACGTCTTCAACCCCGACGGCTCGCCCGCTTCCCTCACCTCGCAGCACGGGCCGTTCGCCGCGACGATGCCTCCGGGCAGCACGCCCGACACCGGCATCTACGTCCTGTCCGGACACGACACCGGCGTGACGTTCGAGGCCGACGGCACGCGCTCGTTCACCCTCGGGCCCGCGGGCAGCGCGGAGAACCTCTGCACCACTCTCGCCTGACCACCGAGCCTGCACCTACCCCTGACACCCGTACCCACCACCGAACCGACCGCCGGACCGGAGGGCGCGCGCCGGGGAGCACCGCACAGGGCGGCGCGCGCCCTCCCCGGGCCGAGTGGCCGGACCGAACCGGCGAAACGGCGCCCACGCGTCGGAACCGGGCGTCGATCCGGCCACTCGACCCTGAACCACCTCGCGACGCCGGCCGGCACCGTCGGCCTCCGGACCGGGGCAGGGCCCGACCGGCGCGGCATTGTTCGCCGACTACGTCCCGGAGCCCTGACACCCCCTCCCCGCCCCCGGTCGACTGTCGCGACGATGCGTCGGCGAGATGTATCGCGCCGATATATCTCGCGTGTACAGTGAGCGCGTGCCCAAGTCCTCGCGTCCGACGAGCCGCCGAGCCGCGCTGCTCGAGTTCGCCGTGCTCGGGCTGCTGCACGACGGCCCCCTGCACGGCTACGAGCTGCGCAAGCGCCTGACCACCGCTCTCGGCATCTTCCGGGCGCTGTCCTACGGCTCGCTCTACCCGGCCCTGCGCCACCTCGTCGATTCCGGCTGGATCCACGAGACCGAGGAGCCCGCGACCGCCTCCGGCCGGCGCCCGCGCATCACCTACGAGCTGACGGCCGACGGCAAGGAGCACTTCCAGGACCTCGTCGCCGCCTCCGGCCCCGATGCCTGGGACGACGACGACTTCGACGTGCGGTTCGCCTTCTTCTCCCGCACCGAGGCCCAGGTCCGCCTGCGCATCCTCGAGGGCCGGCGCTCCCGCCTCGAGGAGCGGCTGGCCAACGTCCGTGACGCGTCGGCCCGCAACCGCGAGCGGATGGACAGCTACACCCTGGCCCTGCAGCAGCACGGCGAGGAGCGGGCCGAGCGTGAGGTCCGATGGCTCGAGGAGCTCATCGTGGCCGAGCGGCGCGCCGCCCTCGACCCCGGCCCGTCGGCCTTCGACGAGCCACGGGCCACCACGTCCCCAGACACCAACGGCACCACCTCCAGCACCACCACGAGCACCACCGACAACAACAAGGAGTGATCCATGGGATCCGTACGCGTCGCCATCGTCGGCGTCGGCAACTGCGCGAGCTCGCTCGTGCAGGGCGTCGAGTACTACAAGGACGCTGACGCCTCCGGCACCGTCCCCGGCCTCATGCACGTGACCTTCGGCGACTACCACGTCAGCGACGTGCAGTTCGTCGCCGCGTTCGACGTCGACGACAAGAAGGTCGGCAAGGACCTCGCCGAGGCCATCAACGCCTCGGAGAACAACACCATCAAGATCGCCGACGTGCCCACCACGGGCGTCACGGTCCAGCGCGGCCACACCCTCGACGGCCTCGGCAAGTACTACAAGCTGACGATCGACGAGTCGGGCGCCGAGCCGGTCGACGTCGTCGCGGCGCTCAAGGACGCCAAGGTCGACGTGCTCGTGTCCTACCTGCCGGTGGGCTCGGAGCAGGCAGACAAGTTCTACGCGCAGTGCGCCATCGACGCCGGTGTCGCCTTCGTCAACGCCCTTCCGGTCTTCATCGCCTCCGACCCCGAGTGGGCCGCGAAGTTCGAGGCCGCCGGCGTGCCGATCATCGGCGACGACATCAAGAGCCAGGTCGGCGCGACGATCACCCACCGCGTCATGGCCAAGCTCTTCGAGGACCGCGGCGTCGTGCTCGACCGCACGTACCAGCTCAACGTCGGCGGCAACATGGACTTCAAGAACATGCTCGAGCGCGAGCGCCTCGAGTCCAAGAAGGTCTCCAAGACGCAGGCCGTCACGTCCAACCTCACCGGCCCGCTCGCCGGCAAGAAGGACGACCGCAACGTCCACATCGGCCCGTCCGACTACGTCGCGTGGCTCGACGACCGCAAGTGGGCCTACGTCCGCCTCGAGGGTCGCGCCTTCGGCGACGTGCCGCTGAACCTCGAGTACAAGCTCGAGGTGTGGGACTCCCCCAACTCGGCCGGCATCATCATCGACGCCATCCGCGCGGCGAAGATCGCCAAGGACCGCGGCATCGGCGGCGCCCTCCTGTCGGCGTCGTCCTACCTCATGAAGTCCCCGCCGGAGCAGCGCGAGGACACGATCGGCCGCGCGAAGCTCGAGGCGTTCATCCGTGGCGAGGAGCCCCGCTGACCCAGCGGCACCCACGCGTGATCGACGCGTGACGGACGCGTGAACGACGAGGCCCCCTCCCGCCCGGAGGGGGCCTCGTGCCGTGTCACTGGGGGTTGAGGACCGAGTGGGTCAGGTGGCCGCCGTCGGGGTCGACGAGCACGCACAGCACACCGCGGCTGAGGCGCCACTCGGTCGGAGTGCTCGGGTAGAGGTACATGAGCTGGACCCGGTCGGCGTCCTCGACCCGCACCCCGGACGGGACCGCGGTGCTGCAGGTGGACTCGGCGCGCAGGGCGGCATCGTCGCGACCGGGCCACGGTCCCTCGGGCAGCGTGACGGCGGCGGCCACCTGGGCCTCGTGCGGGTCGGAGCAGGCCGCGCTCGTCACCTCCGACATGGTGGTGTCGTCGATGGTGGGCAGGCCGTCGAAGCAGTCGCCCGGTCGCAGGTCCGACACGTCGACCGTCTGGTCGGCGACCAGTGCACCTGTGGACCCCTCGCGGTCCGGGGAGCTGGTCACGGCGAAGGCGATCAAGGCGAGGACGCCGGCGATCCACAGCGAACCGAGTGCGATGCCGGCGATGGCCATGCCGCGTCCCTTCTGCACGACGCGGCGCAGCTGCCCCAGGGCGACGATGCCGAGGACGACCGCCGCGATGGATGCGAATGGTACGAACACCGCCACGCCGCAGCAGAGGGCGGCGATGGCGAGGCCGTTGTGGCCGGGCCGGTACTCACGGTCGTCGATGCCCGAGGGCACGGTGGGCGCGGCCGGGTAGCTGGGGTACGCCGGGTAGGCGGCCGGCGACGCGGCTGGCGCGGACGGCGCGGACGGCACCGGTGGCGCAGTACCGGACGCGGGCGGCGGCGGCAGCTGGAGGAAGCGCGGGGAGCCCGTGTCCTCCTCGTTCGGCGACGAAGGGCTCACGAGCCGGGAGCCTGCCACACGACACGGCACCCTCGGGCCGGTTTCGGCGTGTCCGGGCGGCGACTACTTCAGGACGCTGCCGGTGACCTTGCCCGACTTGGCGTCGGCCGTGCACTGGATGGCCCTGCTGTTCGCCCACGTCCAGGCGTCGGCCGGGTAGAGGAAGGACGGGTCCACCTCGTCCATGCGACTCTCGCGCACGAGCGGGTCGGCCTTGTCCGAGCAGCCGTGGTCGGCCGCGTCGATGACCTTGTCCTCGCCGGGGTAGCGCCCGCGCGGCAGCTCGAAGACGGTGATGACCTGGCTCGAGTGCGGCGTCGAGCAGGGCACGACGGACACGTCGCCGACGTCGGTGCCGGACCCGACCGGACCGTCGTCGAAGCAGTCGCCGGCCTTGAGGTCGCCGACCTCGACCCGTCGCACGACCGGACCCGAGGCTGCTGGCGAGGACGAGGCACCCGAGCCGGTGCCGCCGCGCGCCGACGAGGCCGGGTCGTCGGCCAGGACGCCGATGGTGATGAGCGCAGCCCAACCGAGCAGCCACAGTGAGCCGAGCGCGATGCCGGCGATCGCGAGCCCGCGACCGCCCTGCACGACGCGCCTCAGCTGGTTCAGGGCGACGATGCCGAGCGCGATGCCGACGACGGCCGCGACGGGCAGGAGGCCGGCGATGCCGCAGCAGAGGGCGGCGATGGCCAGCCCGTTCGTGCCGGGCCGGTACTCGCGCTGGTCGTGGCCGGACGGCACCGGCGGAGCGTCGGGGAAGGACACGGGCGCGCCCGGGAAGGACGCGTACGCCTCGGGCAGCGGGGACGCGTCGACGGCGCTCGTGCCGGAGTAGGTCTGACCGCTCGGCGAGGCGACGGGCGCGGGACCCGGCGCCGCAAACGGCGAGGCGACGGGCGCAGGTGGGACCGGGGGGCTGCCGAGAACGGCCGGCTGCAGCGGGGACGACGAGGGCCGCGTCGTGTCTTCGGCGCGGGGGGAAGGGCTCACGGGCCGTGAGCATCCCACACCGCACGACCCGTCGTTGACGCGCGGCCGGCGCCCGCCGCTGTCCGGACGCGGCTGCGTGGGGCAGGATCGAACGATGCGCGTCATGACGTGGAACCTCCGCACCGAGACCGCCCTCGAGCCGCCGCACTGGCCCGACCGACTCGCCGGCGTCGTGTCGGTCATCGAGGAGCAGGCGCCGAACGTGCTCGGCACCCAGGAGGCGTCGGCGCGGATGCTCGACGACCTCGCGGCGCACCTGCCGAGCCGGTACGGCTGGCTCGGCGAGGGTCGGCTCGGGGCGCGCAACGACGAGTTCACGGCGATCATCTACGACACGGCGCGGTTCGACCTGCTCTCGTGGCACACGTGGTGGCTCTCGGACCGCACCGAGGTGCCGGGCTCGACGGCGTGGGGCGCGGCGTTCCCGCGCACGGCGACAACCGCCCGGCTGCGCGACGCGGGCGACGGCACCGCCTACATGTTCGTCAACGCCCACCTCGACCACGTCAGCGAGCAGGCCCGCGTCGAAGGCGCGCGTCTGCTCGGGGGCAGCCTCGGCCACGACCCGAGCGTCGTCCTCGGCGACTTCAACGCCCCGGCCCGCGCGTCGGAGCCGTACACCACCCTGGCGCAGGCCGGGCTCGTCGACGCCGTCGCGCCGCACGTCACCAACGCGACCCCGGGGACCTTCACGGGCCTCGGGCCCGCGCAGCGCGGCGGCCCGCACATCGACTGGGTGCTGACGACGCCCGACCTCGTCTCGACGGCCGCGTGGGTCGTCGACGTCACCGGGCTGGACCCCGCGCCCTCGGACCACCTGCCCGTCGTCGTCGACCTCGAGCACGTCGCGGGCCCGCAGGTCACCCGGCCCTGAGCATGCGCGCCGCGTCGACGACGGCGGCACCGCCGATCCCGGCGACCACCAGAGCCGGCAGGAGCAGGGGGGAACGCCACGGGGCGAACTCGCCGTAGTCCTGGACGGCGACGGCGACCCCCCAGAGGAGCGCCCCGGCGAGCACGAGCTCGACGACTCCGAGCGCGAGGGAGACCCGGACCGCCCGACGGGGTGCGGTGCGCCCCCATCGCAGGCAGGCGAAGGCGGCGACGGTGAAGGCCAGGACCGGCACGGCGAGGACGAGCCCGAAGAAGGCGTAGAGGGCCTCGAGCCCGGCGTTCGGCCGCGTGCCGGCGACGACGAGGACGACGACGGTGACCACAGCCGCGACGGCGACCACCACGTGTCCGAGCGCGAGGACCGGCGACGCCGCTGGGGCGCTGGGACTCTGCGCAGGCGATGCCATGCCCCAGCACAGCACGGCCCGGGCCTCGACGCGTGAGCACCGCGGCTCAGAGGCCCTGCGAACGCGTCACAACATTTGGACACCCATAACGCGACGCATGGTTTCGTGGCAAGAATGGCACCCAATCCGGGGCGTGGAGTGCGCCCGACCGCGAGAGGACGAGCCATGGCATCACCGCGACTGGGCGACGTCGCCCCCGACTTCACCGCCGACACGACCGAGGGCCAGATCAGCTTCCACGACTGGAAGGACGGCAGCTGGGCCGTGCTCTTCAGCCACCCGGCCGACTTCACGCCGGTCTGCACGACCGAGCTCGGCCGCGTCGCCGCGCTCGAGGACGAGTGGTCGCGGCGCAACGTCAAGGTGCTCGCCGTGTCGGTCGACCCGACCGACAAGCACGACCAGTGGAAGGGCGACATCGAGGAGGTCGGCGGCGCGTCCGTCGCCTACCCGATCATCGGCGACGAGGACCGCACCGTCTCCGAGCTCTACGGCATGATCCACCCGGGCGAGGGCGACACCTCGAGCGTCCGCTCCGTCTTCATCGTCGACCCGGCGAACAAGGTGCGCCTCAGCCTCACCTACCCCAAGAGCGTCGGTCGCAACTTCGACGAGATCGTCCGCGCCGTCGACGCGCTCCAGCTGACCGACAGCGGCCCCTTCTCGACGCCGGCCGACTGGCGCGAGGGCCAGCGCGTCATCGTCGCCCCGACGCTGTCGACGGCGGACGCGCGTGAGCGCTTCGGCGCCGACGCCGTCGAGGAGGTCCGGCCCTACCTGCGGTACACGACCGCGAC
The DNA here is from genome assembly GCA_023451855.1 of Actinomycetes bacterium. Lineage (GTDB taxonomy): Bacteria > Actinomycetota > Actinomycetes > Actinomycetales > Dermatophilaceae > Monashia. The sequence goes on along the minus strand of JAEXXY010000161.1, from coordinate 1,486 downwards.
GGTCTGAACCGCCTCGGGCGAGCGCCCGGAACTGACTGCACGACAAGGGTGGTCACCCCCGACGGGGTGACCACCCTTGCGCGTCAGGCCGACCGACGCGTCAGGCACGCTGCGCGAGGACGGCGGCCTGGTCGTCGCGCTCGCTGCCCGTTGCACGCCGGACGAGCCGGGCGACCTCCACGGCACCGGTCGCCTCGAGCCCCTCGGCGAGGTCGTCGGCGGTGTGCAGGTGGCGCTCGAGGGTGATGTCGTGGCCGAACCGGCGGTAGCTGGGGGCGACGTCGCGCACGCCGCGACCCGACTGGCTGGCGACGAGCAGGTGGCCACCCGGACGGCACACCCGGACCGCCTCGGCGAGCACCCGGCGCAGACCGGAGGGTGGCGTGTGGATGACCGAGTACCAGAGCAGGACGCCGTCGACCGACGCGTCGGGCAGCGGCAGCGCGTCGAGCGAGGCCACGTCGAAGGACAGGTCCGGGTGGTCGCGTCGCGCCATGGCCACCATGCCGGGCGACAGGTCGAGGCCGCGCGGGCGCAGGCCCCGGTCGGCGAGGTAGCGGCTCATCCGCCCGGCGCCGCACCCCGCGTCGAGCACCTCGGCGACGCCCTCCCCAGCACCGCGCACGGCCGCGACGAACGCGTCGACCATGGCGAGGTCGAGCGAGGTCTCGGCCCACGTGTCGGGGAAGTACGCCGCGTAGTCGGCGGCCACGGTGTCGTACGCGTCGCGCACCGACGCGTACCCGCCGGGGACGTCGTGGTCGGCCGGCACTGGCGCTGCATCCATCCGCGGAGCCTCCCAGACGCCGGTGTCAGCCGATGCCGGAGCGACCCTCGTGGCCTCCCGTCGCTCGGGTCAGGCGTGCAGCAGGCGGGTCAGCTCGGCGAGGAACGCGTCGACGTCGGCCTCGGTCGTGTCCCACGAGCACATCCAGCGCACCTCGCCGGTGGCCGGGTCCCAGTCGTAGAACCGGAACCGCTCGCGCAGGGCGTTCGCGACGTCGCGGGGCAGCACGGCGAAGACGGCGTTGGCCTCGACGGGCCGCTGGATGGTCACGCCGTCGAGCGGCTCGACGCCGGCGGCGAGGCGGGTGGCCATCGCGTTGGCGTGCGAGGCCGAGCGGTGCCACAGGTCGCCGTCGTAGAGGGCGAGCAGCTGGGCCGACACGAAGCGCATCTTCGAGGCGAGCTGCATCGACAGCTTGCGCACGTGGACCAGGCCCAGCGTCGGGTCGGCCGCGAGCTCGGGGTCGACGACGACGACGGCCTCGGCCGCGAGCGCGCCGTTCTTCGTGCCGCCGAGGCTGAGCACGTCGACGCCGGCGTCGCCGGTGAAGGCGGACAGGTCGGTGCCGAGGGTGGCGGCCGCGTTGGCGATGCGGGCACCGTCGAGGTGGACGCGCATCCCGAGCGAGTGGGCGTGCTCGGTGATCGCCCGGACCTCGTCGGGCGTGTAGCACGTGCCGAGCTCGGTGGTCTGGGTGAT